>JAZSFY010000033.1:0-4859 GCA_045532415.1 Eubacteriales bacterium
AATATTTTTTGGAGGGAAACATTATGGCAGGCGCGGCAAGATTAAAGGATGTTTTACTTGAGGAGGTTGTTCAGCTTTCTGACGAAGGCAGAGCGATTGATGTTGACTTTTGGCGCAATAGAATAAATGAAACCGAAAAAGGCGACAGCGAAAGGCTTATGGAAATATATTCCGACCTTTGCGGCTTGCCCATGAAGGAGGATAACCCTTACAACGAGCCCAGCGAGCTTGAAGAAATTTTCGCCCAAAGCGATATTGATAAGCTTCCCGAGGACGAATATGCCGACATTGATTTCGATTATTTTCACGGGGCTTGGCTTGGAAGATGCATCGGCTGTGCATGGGGACAGCCTTGCGAAACCTGGCGCTCTCAGGATATTATAAATTGGTATAAAAATGCAGGGAAATATCCTATAAAATCATATTTGCCTACGGTGTCGGGAGAAAAACGAAACGAGGGCTTGGCAACCGACGAGAAAATCAAGGGTATGCCTATTGATGACGATACCCGCTTTACGGTTTTGAATTATCTTTTGATGAAAAAGAAGGGCTTGAATTTTGATTCATGGGATGTTGCTGACCATTGGACCTTTTATCTGCCTTACAGAGTGATTTTCACAGCAGAAACACAGGGTTATCGTAATTTTATCAACCTTGAGGAATGCCTGCCCTTTTATAGACCCGAAAACGGCGTTGAAATAATGAAGGCTGCCAAGGTAAACAGCTATCTTAACCCTTACCGTGAATGGATAGGCGCTCAGATAAGAGCAGATGCATTTGGCTACCTTGCGGCAGGCAAGCCTAAGCTTGCGGCGAAATTATCGCATACAGACGCCTATTTTACTCATGTAAAAAACGGTATTTACGGCGAAATGTTCTTTGGAGCAATGATTGCCGCGGCATTTAAGGAAAAGGATGCCGAAAAATGCCTTGATATCGCGCTTTCGGTTATTCCCAAAAACAGCCGTTTATACGAGGAAGTTGTTTGGGCAAAGGATCTTGCGCTGTCGGATATTTCAAGAGAGGAGCTTATACAGACTCTTGTGAAAAAGGCATCCCGCTATAATTCTGTTCACACAATTAATAATGCCGCTTTCTGTATTGCCGCTATTATCAGATATAAAAATGATTTCCGCGAGGCGGTTGCCTTTTCTATTGAATGCGGTCTTGATACCGACTGCAACGGCGCAACGGTTGGCTCGTTTATGGGAGCGTTGCTTGGCGAAAGCGGAATACCTAAGGATTTGTCCGACCCCTTGCAGGATAGATTTTCGGTAGGAGTTCACCCTTATGACGATTATTCTATCCGCGGATTCGCCCAAGAGGTAAAAACACTTTTTGAAGAATTGAATAAATAAGAAAGAAAAACGGCGAATATTCGCCGTTTTTCTTGACTTTGGGCGACTTTTCAATTATAATTACAATCGAAAAAATTTTCGCTCCTTTGGAGGACAAATTATGCTTAACATACCCGAAATTTTCGGTTCCTTGGTTTTCAACCGTGAGGTTATGAAGGAACGCCTGCCCGAAGATGTTTATAAATCCTTAAAGCATACAATACAGCGCGGTGACGATTTGGATATTACCGTGGCTAATGTTGTTGCCGAAGCAATGAAGAATTGGGCGATTGAAAAGGGCGCCACCCATTATACCCATTGGTTCCAGCCTATGACAGGTATAACCGCCGAAAAGCACGATAGCTTTGTAACTCCCGATAAGGGCGGAAAGGTTATCATGGAATTTTCGGGTAAGGAATTAATAAAGGGCGAGCCCGATGCATCAAGCTTCCCCTCAGGCGGCTTGCGCGCTACCTTTGAGGCGAGAGGCTATACCGCTTGGGACCCTACCTCCTTTGCGTTTATTAAAGACGGCTCTCTTTGTATCCCCAGCGTTTTCTGCTCCTATGGGGGAGAAGCATTGGATAAAAAGACTCCTCTTTTGCGCTCCTCCGAGGCATTGAACGAGCAGGCTTTGAGAATCTTAAAGCTTTTTGGCACAGAAGCCAACCATGTTGAAGCAAATGTAGGCCCCGAGCAAGAATATTTCCTTGTGGATAAGGAAATGTTCAATAAGCGTGAGGACCTTGTTGTCTGCGGAAGAACCCTTTTTGGTGCAAAGCCTCCCAAGGGTCAGGAGCTTGAGGACCATTATTTCGGCGCAATCAAGCCCCGTGTTTCTGCTTTTATGAAGGAGCTTGACGAGGAGCTTTGGAAATTGGGTGTCCCCTCCAAGACCAAGCATAACGAGGCGGCTCCCTGCCAGCACGAGCTTGCTCCCGTTTACGGAACCGCAAATGCGGCAATCGACCATAACCAATTGACAATGGAAACCATGAAAAAGGTTGCCGAGCGTCACGGATTGGTTTGTATTCTTCAGGGAAAGCCCTTTGAGGGTGTTAACGGCAGCGGTAAGCATGACAACTGGTCACTTTCTACCGACAAGGGCATGAATCTTCTTTCCCCCGGAAAGCATCCCTATGAAAATGCACAATTCTTGCTGTTCCTTTGCGCCGTAATCAAGGCGGTTGACGAGCATCAGGACCTTTTGCGTATTTCGGTTGCAACCGCAGGTAACGACCACCGCTTGGGTGCAAACGAGGCTCCCCCTGCAATCGTTTCTATGTTTCTTGGCGATGAATTGACCGCTATTTTGGATGCTATTGACGAGGGCGTTCCCTATTACGGTGCCGAAAAAACCCAAATGGAAATAGGTGTTCATGTTCTTCCTACCTTCCCCAAGGATACCACCGACAGAAACAGAACATCTCCCTTTGCCTTTACAGGTAATAAATTTGAATTCAGAATGCCCGGCTCTGCTATGTCGGTTGCCGAGCCTAATGTTGTTATAAATACAATCGTTGCCGATACCTTGATGCAGTTTGCCGATGAATTGGAAAAAGCAGAGGATTTCCGCTCTGCCTTGTCCGAGCTTATCCGCAGAACAATTAAGGCTCACAAGAGAATCATATTCAACGGCGACGGATATTCCAACGATTGGAAGCTTGAAGCAGCCCACAGAGGTCTTTTGAACCTTCCTACAACTGCCGATGCGTTGCCCTATTTGGCAAGCGAAAAGAATATCGCTCTTTATACCCGTCATAAGGTTTATACCGAAAAAGAGCTTCGCTCCCGTCATGATATTATGCTTGAATCCTATTGCAAGATAATCTCTATCGAGGCGTTGACCATGTGCGATATGGCCGGTAAGGATATTCTCCCTGCGGTAGGCTCCTATATTTTAAAGCTTGCCGAAACCGTGAATGCTGTTAAGACGGCAAACGCTCCTGTGCCTATGCATATTTCCGAAACCTTGAGAAGGCTTTGCGAGCTTTCCGACCAAATGGCGGCATCTCTAAAGAGATTGCGCGCTAACGCCGAATATGCTCAGCGTAATCTTGCCAGCGAAAATTGCGGTATCTATTGCCGTGATGAGGTTCTTCCCATTATGGCAGAGCTTCGCCGTGCCGCTGACGAGGCAGAAACCTTGACCGAGCGTTCCTTCTGGCCCTTCCCCACCTATGGCGATTTGCTTTACTATAATTAATAAAAAGATAACCCCGTTTCCGATAATGGAAACGGGGTTTTGTTATGCATTAATTATTTTTCAAATCTAATTGTTTTTGCGAATTTCCGGAATTGCTCCACATTGTTTTCATATTCCGATTCCAAGCAACCGAATTTTACGTTCCAGAAGGCTTCGTCATTTTTATGGAAGGTTGTAAAATATTTAAAGCTTTGACCTTCGTTTTCGATAACAAGCTCGGTATAAACCAAGCCGTCCTTTTCCTGAATACCGTCCTGAACGAATTGCTTGTTTGCTTCGATAAATGCCTCGCCGTATTCCTTAATGGAAAGGTCCTTTAGCTGAGGATAAGCGGTAATGTTCTCCATGGAGATAATAACAGCGTTTCCCACAGAAATGTATGTAGCTGTTGTGGCGGTAGCTTCGGTATTGGTGTAAAGCTTTGTAAGGGTTACGGTAAGACCGTTATAGGTAAAATGCTTTTCCATTGCGCCTTCGATATCGCAGGATACAAGGGAAACAAGAGTGAGCACAACGAGAGTTAATGCGATAAATCTTTTCATAATATCCTCCGCTTTTTAATTAAAAGAAACAGATTTCGCCCATTGAATAAAATAAGGCTTCATTTCTTCAAAGCTGTTTTCGGGGCAGGCAAACTGTATAAGCCAAAAACCTTCCCTTGAACGGAACATCGCCGAAAGGTAAACATAGTTAACCTGCTCATCTGTGTTGAGAAAGCTGTGCTGGGTGGTGATGATGCCGTCGATGTTTTCGGGGGCGCTCATTTGCAATCCGGTATTGTTGCTTGCAACAAGCTCGGCATATTTGGTTAAGGTGTAATCCCTGAGGACAGGATAATCCTCAAAGCTTTCCTTCAATGCCAATATTGCGGCTTCGGGAGATTTAAACCCGATTGTGTAGCCCTCAAGAGTATCCTCAATAAAACGGTCGGGAAGTGTTATAGTCATTTCTTGACATGAAAACTTCTTGTGGTCGTTGGGAGTACAGGAAACAAGGCTTACCACAAATACCATTGCCAGAATAAAAGCCAAATATTTTTTCATAAGCATTTCCTTGGAATTAATTATTGCAATATCATATCATAAAAAGTCGTTTATTGCAATAGGGATAGGAGTGATATTTTATATAAAAACAATCAAACGTACTTCAATATCAACGCCGTAGGCGTTGTATATCATCAATTCTAACGGAATTGCATATCATCAAGGCGATAAGCCTTGTATCTCATCAAGCCGCAGAAGAATACAGCCTTCGGCTGATGATATACGCCTGTCGGCGATGATATACACGCGTTCCGCGTGATGATATACCAAGCC
>JAZSFY010000201.1:0-2489 GCA_045532415.1 Eubacteriales bacterium
TGCAGCTCTTTAAGGTTGCATTAACATCGGTAAGAGAGGAAACCTTAAGCATTACGCTGCCGGGAGCGTTGGCTACCGAAAGATTTCCGTCTATTGCCTGAACGTTTGCGATGGGGTTGATAAGTACATTCTTTTCGTTAGTATTGTTTATAAGTTTGAGGGGAAGTGTAACCTTAACCGTCTTGATAGAAAGGTTAGCACCGGATACAGAAATACCCAAGGAGCCCTTTGCAGGAGAAATTGTGCCTGAGTTATAATTATCGGGGGTTACGCAAAGAACCTCTTGACCGTCAATCTTATATCTGGAGGTTTTGCCGTATGCTTCTACATCAAATGTGTGGTAAGCATCCATAAGTGTTGTTGTTGTACCCTTTGCGGTAGCAACCACATTCCAGCCGCTTGAATTTCTTTCGGAAAATTCAACGCCGCTGCCTGCAGCATTGTTATTACGAACACACATCTGATAATAAGGAGGCTCGCCGTTCTTGGTTTCGTTACGGTAGGTCAAGGAAAGCCATCTGCCGTCGTCAACAACCTTGAGCATTTTAGCTTCTACCGAGAAATTGTAGTCGCCGAAATCACCCAACCAAGAGGGAAGGAGCATCTGAACAAATCCATAGGGATTTGCCTCGTCATATCTGTTGATAACCAATGTATCGCCCGACAAATCATAATAGCTGTCGGCAGAGCAGGGAACATATCCTGCGTTCTTCATTTGTGTTACGGTGTTGTAGTTGGACATGTTGTCCTCAAAAAGAACATATTCTGTTTCGTTCTTTTCTTTCGCTACAACATAAATAGTTTTGGATTTTTGTCCTCTGAAATTAGCGGTAAGCTTTGTTACACCCTTTTTGGTAGGGGTTACAGCTTCCACAGTTGCGCCGGATTCGTCTGTCCAGGTTATGCCCCAGTTGGTGATGGAGGTATCTCCGTCAAAGTATACCCAACAACTTGAAAGCAAAACCTTTTCGCCGACATTGGCAAAAATGGCAGGACAAGTGTTGCTGATTGCTGTAGATGCCGAAACGGTTGTTACGAAAAATACAGTAAACAGCGACATTACCATGGCCAAGGTTAAAAGTATGCTTAAAAACCTTTTCATAAATAATTCTCCTTATGAAATTATATTTTAATAAACGTATTATAACAAAAAAATAGTTATATATCAATAGATTTTTAACACTTTCTACAAATAAATAATACAAAAAAGACCGACGGACGATGAGATCGGTCTTGATAATGGTTATTATATTTGGATTAATATGCTTTAGCCCAAACAACGTTATGAGTAGCATCCTTGCCGCAGCAAACACATTTTTTGCCTTCTACGGGAACCACATCATAAATACATCTTGAGCCGATGCCTGCCTTTGCCTTAACCTCGTCCTCGCATTCCTCACATCCGCACCAGGGAGCGAATACAAAGCCGTCGCCGTTCTTTTCCAAAGCCTCGTTGATTTCTTCGAGAGTGTCACAACGGTAGGTATGCTTTTCGCGGTTTTCCAATGCCTTGTTGAACATACCAATGCGAACCTCCTCCAAGGTTGCCTTAACGGTTTCGCCGATATTTTCAAGAGGAACAATCTTCTTTTCGCCGTTATGACGGGTTACGAGAACACAGTTGCCTGCTTCAATATCACGGGGACCAAGCTCGATTCTTACGGGAACGCCCTTCATTTCATATTCCGAGAACTTCCAGCCTGCGCTCATATCGCTGTCATCGAGCTTAACTCTGATGCCTGCGCTTACAAGCTCATCCTTCAATGCAGAGCAACGGTCGAGAACGCCTTCTTTATGCTGTGCAATAGGAATGATAACCGCCTGAACAGGCGCAACTGCAGGAGGAAGAACAAGACCTCTGTCGTCGCCGTGAGTCATGATAATAGCGCCGATAAGTCTTGTGGTAACACCCCATGATGTCTGGAAGGGATGAACCTTTTTGTTTTCCTTGTTTGTATAGGTAATGTCGAATGCTTTTGCAAATCCGTCGCCGAAATAATGGCTTGTGCCTGCCTGCAAAGCCTTGCCGTCATGCATCAATGCCTCGATAGCATAGGTTGCTTCTGCACCTGCGAATTTATCGCTGTCGGTCTTTCTGCCCTTGATAACAGGCATTGCAAGACTGTTTTCGCAGAAATCAGCATAAATATTAAGCATCTTTTCGGTTTCGATGATAGCTTCTTCTGCGGTGGCGTGAATGGTATGACCCTCCTGCCACAAAAATTCACGGGTACGAAGGAACGGACGTGTTGTTTTTTCCCAACGAACAACGCTTACCCATTGGTTGTAAAGCTTGGGAAGATCGCGATAGGAAGTCGGAGGCCAAGCGGTCTTAGGAAGACAATACTCAGGAACAACTCCTTGGCTCACAGAACGACATGGCTACGATCCGACTTGCCACAAAAATTCACGGGTACGAAGGAACGGACGTGTTGTTTTTTCCCAACGAACAACGCTTACCCATTGGTTGTAAAGCTTGGGAAGATCGC
>JAZSFY010000292.1:0-5178 GCA_045532415.1 Eubacteriales bacterium
CGATATACTTATTGCAAGCCTTCAATGTATTGAAAATAGATGCATCCGCTTCTGCAATAAGATAATTATCATATTTTTCGATTGTTTCTTTTACGCCTTCGCCAACGGCATTTTTAAGAGAAGCCGCAAATTCGTTATCAACACCGCTGTTTTGGGGAATAACACCGCCGAAATATTGCTTGATCATTGCGCCTGTACGGGAAACAAGGTTGCCCAATACGTTAGCCAAATCGCTGTTTGTGCGCTTGATAAGATTTTCATAGGTTATGCTGCCGTCGTTATAATAGCCCATTTCTGCAAGGAGATAATGTCTTACAGGGTCAAGACCGAATTGAGAAATAAGCTCGTCGCCGTAAATGACATTACCTCTGGATTTGCTCATTTTATCAACGCCCGACAAAAGCCAAGGATGTCCCAAAACCTTCTTAGGCAAAGGAAGTCCCAACGCCATTAATATGATAGGCCAATAAATTGTATGGAAACGAACAATATCCTTACCGATAACCTGAAGGTCAGCAGGCCAAAGCTTATCGAATAATTCGCTGTTATCACCGTCGGGATCATATCCAATAGCAGTGATATAGTTGGAAAGGGCATCAATCCAAACATAAATAACATGCGTGGGGTCAAATTCTACGGGAACACCCCAAGAAAAGCTTGTTCGAGAAACACAAAGATCCTGCAATCCGGGCTTAATGAAATTGTTTAGCATTTCATTCTTTCTGGAAATAGGAGTAATGAAATCTTCGTGCTCGTTATAATATTCAACAAGTCTGTCGGCATATTTGGAAAGACGCAAGAAATATGCTTCTTCGCTTGCCTTCTTACATTCTCTGCCGCAATCGGGACAGCATCCATCCTTTAACTGTGTATCGGTCCAGAAGGATTCGCAGGGAGTACAATAATTGCCCTCATAAGAGCCTTTATAAATGTCGCCTTGCTCATAAAGCTTGGTGAATATCTTCTGAACGCACTTTACATGTTCTTCATCAGTTGTACGAATAAATTTATTGTAGCTGATATTGAACATATCCCAAATTTCTTTAATTTCACCTGCAACCTTATCAACATATTGTTGAGGTGTGATACCTGCGGCTTCTGCTTCCTGCTGTATTTTTTGACCGTGTTCATCTGTGCCGGTCAAGAAAAATACATCAAAGCCGCGCAATCTCTTATATCTTGCAATTGCATCTGTTAAAACAGCCTCATATACATTGCCTATGTGAGGCTTTTTAGATGTATAGGCTATTGCAGTAGTTACATAAAATTTTTCTTTCATTATGATTCCTCCCTTGGAGAAAATTAATTTTTCAAGCTATGAATGGGCGCGGGGATTCTGCCGCCGCGATTTATGAATACCTCAGGGGATTCAGAGCGAAGTCGCATAATAGGTGCTGTACCAAGCAAGCCGCCAAAGTCGACAGAATCGCCGACATTTTTTCCGTATGCAGGAATAACTCTTACAGCGGTAGTTTTTGTGTTCGCTACGCCGATTGAAATTTCATCAGCGATTATACCGCAGATAACAGCTTCGCTTGTGTCACCGGGAACTGCGATCATATCAAGACCAACCGAGCAAACTGCTGTCATAGCCTCGAGCTTTTCGATAGAAAGCACACCCTTTTCTACTGCAGCAATCATGCCCGCATCCTCTGAAACAGGAATAAATGCTCCCGAAAGACCGCCAACATGGGAGGATGCCATAACGCCGCCCTTCTTAACAGCATCGTTCAGCATTGCCAAAGCCGCTGTTGTACCGTGAGCGCCACAGGTTTCAAGACCCATGCTTTCGAGAATATCAGCAACCGAGTCGCCGATTGCTGGAGTAGGCGCAAGAGAAAGGTCTACAATACCAAATGGGATATTGAGCCTGTTGGAAGCTTCTCTTGCTATAAGCTGACCCACACGGGTGATTTTAAAGGATTGCTTCTTAATAACATCGGCAAGCTCGCTTAAGCTGCAATCGCCTGCACGGCGAATAGCCGAGCTAACAACGCCGGGACCTGAAACACCAACATTAATAATAGCATCAGGCTCGCCTACACCATGGAATGCACCTGCCATAAAGGGGTTATCCTCAGGCACATTTGCAAAAACAACTAATTTAGCACAACCGATTGAATTATTATCCTTGGTTAGGTATGCTGTTTTCTTAATAATCTGTCCCATTTTTGCAATAGCATCCATGTTGATGCCTGCTTTTGTGGTAGCAACATTAACAGAAGAACAGACCATTTTGGTGGTTGCCAATGCCTCGGGAATAGCTTCAATAAGTGCATTTTCGCACTTGGTAATACCCTTATGCACCAATGCTCCAAAGCCGCCTATGAAATTAATTCCGAGAGTATCCGCAGCTTTGTCCAGCATTTTTGCTGCCTCAACATATCCGTCGCTATCAAGCTTTCCTCCAACAAGGGAAAGGGGAGTGACAGAAACTCTCTTGTTAATTATCGGAATACCATAGGTTTTTTCAAGATCATTACAGATAGGAACAAGCCTTTCTGCAGTTTTTGTTATTTTGTCGTAAACGTTATTAAGAAATCTGTTCTTATCATCGCTTACGCAATCGAAAAGAGAAATGCCGACTGTTACTGTACGGATGTCAAGATTCTCTTCTCGAATCATATTTATCGTTTCTAAAATATCTTTGGTATCTATCATGGAAAACCTCTTATATCTTGTGCATAGAATCAAAAATATCTTCGTGCATTGCGTGGATTTCAAGACCGTTTGCCTTGCCGATTTCGCCGACTGCGTCGGAAAATTCGGTGAAGGGAACGGTTAATTGCTCTATTTCAACTATCATAATCATAGCGAAATATTCCTTTATTACGGTTTGTGAAATATCAATGATATTTGCACCGTATTCTGCACAAAGGGCACTAACCTTTGCAATAATACCTACATTATCTTTACCTGTTACTGATAAAACTGCTTTAGTTTTCATTTTTGCTTCCTTTCGGTCTTTTTCTTAGCTCAGCGAAAAACTCAGATAGAATTGATGCACATTCCTTTTCCATGATTCCGCCGATTACCTCATATTTATGATTTAAAGGATAATCATTTAGGTTAAATACGCTTCCGTATGCACCTGCTTTTTTATCATAGCAACCAAAAACAACTCTTTTGATTCTCGAATTAACGATAGCGCCTGCACACATGGGGCAGGGCTCCATAGTTACATACAAGGTGCAATCTGTTAATCTCCAAGCACCAAGCTTTTTGCAGGCTCGACTGATTGCAATAGCTTCGGCATGATGCAAGGCATTTTTGCTTTTTTCGCGCATATTTCTGCCGCTGGCGATTATTTTGCCATCTTTTACAATAATGGCACCAATGGGAACCTCGCCTTCCTTTGCGGCAGCTTTCGCCCTTGATAGGGCACGCTTCATAAAATATATATCATTGTTTTCCATAATATCAATAAGAATAAATAATAATCAAATAATATATAAAGATACCCATGTAAGGAATTATGGCAGGGTTCAAAACAAACCTGAGCATACAATCCTTTGTAGATAGCTTATAACCGAGAGTATTCGGCTTTGCAAAAGAAACGTTCTTTGTGTTTAATCCGTTTTTTCGATAATATACAAATGCAATGATGGCGCAAATCATTAATGCTATCATCATAAAGCCCAAAAGCATAACTATAAGCATATTTTCCATAAATACTGTTGCTGTAACCGACACAAAGTTGTTAATAAAGTGAATGATTATAGTTAAAAACAGGGAGTGAGTATATTCATAGCATATTGCCAAAATCATTCCAAAAAATGTTGCAAAAATGATTCTGGGAAGGTCGAAATGGGCAATGCCAAACAAAAGGGAAGAGATGATAATTGCGCCGCCCTTGCTGTAAGGCAAAAGATTCTTCAAAATAACCCCTCTGAATGCCCATTCTTCGAGAAGTGCAGGGATTATAGCAACCTGAACATAAAACAATGCAATGCCTAAAGGAGATTCAGGTGCCGCCATAGGCTCTGCACCGTATTTTTCAACAAAATCGCTGAATAACATTGCAACTGCTAAATTCAAAAGATATCCTGCGCCTACTGCACCGAAAATATATAATGCAGGTTTTTTAGGAGCAAGCCTTTTGGGAATATCCTTAAAACAGCCTTTGTTTATAAAGGTGAACAATATTTTTGCAAATAAAAATGGAACGCCTACATAAACGAAATAAAGGGCTATATCTCTTAATAAATTAGGGATTTCGCCATCTACGGTAGGGATTAGCATACCTGCATAGCGCTGAAGCAGAAACATAAGAGTGCATGAAACAAGACAAATGGCGATTGCGCCTATTGCTTTTTTTGATACCTGCTTTTTAATATTATTTTCATATTCAAAAACCGAATTAATGTTCATTGTTAGCCTCGTTGGTTAGGGTATTAAAGGATAAAAGCGCCGCTTCTTCTGATATATCGCAATTAAGCTCCCACAAAGCAACATTATTGAATAATTTATCAATAAGATCAATGGTAAATTGCAAATCATCGGAATTTGCAGGAAGATATATCTGGTGAAGTATTCTGCTAAGACCTTTATGTGTATCAAGCTTATTTATAGAATTGGACTGCGCTTGATTGATAAAGCAAATGCTTTTTAGTGGATAATGTATATCATTATTATAGTTTTCTTTACCGCTCCAAGGTGTTCCAAATGCATAAGGGATATTGTCGATAAACCTAATTATAGGCTTATCTCCATTAATAACATTAACCTTGTCACCGATATATTTACGCCATAGATTAATATGTGTGGTTTTTCCGGTGCCGCTTTTTGCTGTAAAGCAATAAGCCTTTCCGTTAAATTCTATGGCTGCGGCATGAAAAACAAATGCATTATAATGGGGCAGTCTTTTTGCGATACTGCGGTAAATGCAAACATTTTCGATAAATCCATCGGAAGCATTTGAACCTAACGCAGTCTTTTCCTTCGAAATTTCCTCTTCGGTTGCCGATGCCTGAAAATCATAGGTGGCTGAATCGCAGATATATTCCTTGCAAAAGGATCTAACAAAGTCATATTTATTATCTATTGAGATGATTAAATCGGCAATTTTAATAGTAAACAATTTGACCTCGATAGAGAACAAGCGGAACGCCATTATAGCGGCGTTCCGCCATATTCATTATAAATTAGTTTTGTTTAAGTCGGAGGCCAAGCGGTCTT
>JAZSFY010000268.1:0-3984 GCA_045532415.1 Eubacteriales bacterium
GATGCGAAGCATCGGGATCTTGATTTGTGAAATGTAACATTTAAAGGTATTTAACATTAAAAACAACACCCCACCGTTACATCCACCCACCGCCGAGATCCGAATGACCGTTTCACGGTCATTCGCCCTGCGAAGTCATTATATGACTTCTTGGGTTTCGACTACGTTACGCTTGCGCTTCACTCCGCTCAAGATGACACGGCGGAATTCCAAACAAACAACACTCCAAAAAACAAAAAAGGGAAGGCATAAAGCCTTCCCGTCTTAAATTATTCACTTACTTCGCTTGATTCTTGGTTTTCTTCCAAAACAGGCGCTTTGGTCAAGCTCTTAATATATCCCTCAACCGTAAGACCCGAATCGTGAATCTCCTTGGCGATTTCAAGACCGAAATAACGGTAATGCCAAGGCTCGTAATTAATTCCTGTTTCGTCCTTTTTATCCTTGGGGTATCTGAGAATAAAGCCGTATTTCCAGCAATTCTCCATAAGCCATTGCTGACCTGCAAGAGTTTCCTGCTCCTCAACAAGGTCCCAAATCCAGGTATCGATAATATCGAAAGCCATGCCCAATTCATGCTCGCTTGTTCCGGGAATTGCGCTCCATTCCTTTGCAAGGTTATATGCTTCTTCCTGAGAATAACCCTGATTTATATAGGAATTAACTCTGCGGTTGAAAAGCCATGCTTGGTCGTCGTTTGTGCGGTATGCATCGGCAACATAAATATTATATCCTGCATTGCGGCCGTCTGTCATCATCTTGTCCAATGCTGTATTGGCGTTAATTTCGGATTTTTCGTTACCTGCATAAGAGGAAGAAACCCTTACCAATTCGGGGTTATAATCCTCGGGAACAGGATGCCAAGGGTTAACCATAATAAAATTCTTGCCCGATTCGGTAAAGAAATATGTCTTGCCCTCGATTACAACCTCGCCCTGCGCAGCAGAGCCATCCTTTTGAAGGTAATATTTATGCCCGTCATCGGTATCGTCAAGCCAGCCGATATATGCGCTTCCGTCCTTGTTAAGGTAATAACGGTCACCTGCATAATCAACCCAGCCCTCAGAAACAATCATTCCTCCGTCAGAGTCAAAAATGTAAACCTTGCCGTCTATTTCGGATTTGCCGATTGTGGCGTTACCGTTGTTGTCATAGTAATATTTCTTGCCGTTTTCCTCAACCCAGCCTGTTTTAATAGGCTCGGCAGAGCTTTCCTCCTGAGAAACAGGCTCGCTTGTTTCATCCTGAACCGAGCTTTCGCTGTTAGCTTGGCTGCCTTCCTCCTGAACGCTTGCTTCCGACGATTCGGTTATGCTTTGAATAGGTGCAGAGGGAACAGAAGACTCACCACCGTCGTCACCGCCAACAAGCAAAGCGATAATAACGCCCAAAAGCACCAATGCGGCAAAAAACAGACCGATTCCTATATAAAGAAATTTGTCCTTCTTGTTAAACTTTTTAGCCATATTCCGTCAACCTCTTGCCGCTTGGAGCAGGGCAACCGCCGCACCCTTAATATCGCTCTTGCCGAGAACGCTGCTTCCTGCAACAAGAACGTTTGCGCCGTTGTCAACACAAAGCTTGGCATTGTCAACCGAAACACCGCCGTCAATGCTTATTTCATAATCAAGATTGTTTGCCTCGGCATATTCTTTTAATTGGCGCACCTTGGGCATCATGTCAGCCATAAATTTCTGACCGCCAAATCCGGGCTCGACCGTCATAACCAAAACAAGGTCGCAAAGGTGGAGATAGGGAATAATATCCTCAACAGGAGTTTTAGGCTTAATAGACAAACCTGCCTTCTTGCCGTATTCCTTAATAAGCTTCAATGTTCCCTCAACCTTGTCGGTTGCTTCAACGTGTATGGTTATAATATCAGAGCCTGCATCAACAAAATCCTTTATGTAGCGGATAGGCTCGGTTATCATCAAATGAACATCCAAAACCAAATCGGTAGATTTACCGATAGATTTAACAACAGGCTGACCAAATGAGATGTTAGGCACAAAAATACCGTCCATAACATCAAGGTGCAAATATTCTGCTCCGCCTTCCTTGGCTTGCTGTATCTGTATTCCTGCATTAGCAAAATCGCAGGACAATGCAGAAGGAGAAAGTTTTATTTTTTTCATGGGAATTGTTACCCTTTCGACATATTTATGCATATTATAATATTAAGTCACGGCAGGTCATTCCGAGGCAGGGAAGTGAAACAAAAAGGAATCAAAAATCATTCCCTCGGAAAACCGCCTTTATATATAATATACCTTTTCTCTCCGTCTGTCAATCAGAAAATGTCCTGAAAGCTTGGTTTTTCGCTGTAAATTATCTCTGAAACAGCGTCAACAAATTTCATCTTGCCTGCTTCTGCCTCTGCATCCTCAAAGGGAAGGCTCGCTTTTAATTCCTTCGCCTCGGCGTTTACTACGTCGATTTCGGCATCGCGCACGAAAATTGCGATATATTTCGAGCTTTCCTCCCATTTTCTGCAGGCATCCTCATAATACCCATTTTCGGCAAGGCTTATTATCTCATCGCATATATTACAAATGACAAAAGAGTTCACTCCCGTGAACAATATAACAATACTCAAAATTACAATTGCCAAAACAAAATTTCCCATTTATTTAATCCCCGCGATGCACTTTATTTAAATCTCACTTAACCTTCGCGAGGGTCGTGCCTCATTTGAAGGGTCAGATCTAAAATTTCTCATTCACCCGATTGATTGGGCGTTGCGCTTTTCTTTGGAAGAATACTCATTTTTCCTGTTCTTTCCAGAATAACCTTGCTGACCTCGTTAAGGTTCTCAAAGCCGTTAATCCGCGCCTGCGCCTCAACATCCTCTGTTGATATCCTTGCCTTTGTAAGGTTTATGTCAACAAATTTCCCCTTTTCATATAATGTAATAGGGTTGCCGTTAAGGAAAACCAAAAATTTCATGCTCTTTCTGCTTGCAAATGAAACGATGACCTCAATTGAGGAAATCATCAACACAGGCATTATACCGTGAAGGAGAGGTATGTCTGTGTCGGTAACAGGCAACACAGCCAGCTCGGACAGCAAAACCGTTGTAATAAGCTCGGATAACTGCATTTCGCCAATCTGCCGTGTTCCCATAAGCTTCATCATAAGAGTCATTAAAATGTATAATATAAATGCTCGGATAACAATAATGGTCATGGTTCCACCTCATAAAAGATTTTTCCCTTTATAATCCAATATTATTCTTGACAGAATAGGATTTTAATAGTAAAATCATAGGGAAATTTGTCTTTGTGAGGTAGGATATGAACCATAGTGCTGTTGCCGAATCTCTTTTTGCATCGGGCTATAATTGCGCTCAGGCTGTTTTTGTTGCCTTTTGCGATAAAACAGGTATGGATAAGGAAATGGCATTGAAGGTTTCTGCCTCCTTCGGCGGCGGTATGGGCAAATTGCGCGAGGTCTGCGGTGCGGTTACAGGCGCTTTCGCTGTTGCGGGTATCCTTTGGGGCCCGACCGATGTTAACGACCACAAGGCAAAATCCGAGCACTATGCTCTCGTTCGCCGTATTGCCGATGAATTTAAAAAGGATTACGGTACATATATTTGTAATGACCTTTTAAGGGGCATCGCAGATATTCATTCTCCCGATCCAGCCAAAAGAACTCCCGAATATTATAAAATCCGTCCCTGCGTTCGTTTTGTAATAAAGGCTTGCGATATTCTTGACGAAATCATAGCAGAAAGGGAAAAGGTACAATGATTTTTAAGGAAGGTTTTTTCCAAACCCCTTAAAAATCAAGGAAAAACCTAAGGCTTGAAAAAATTTTTGAAAAAATTTCAACTTTTTTTCAAAAAGGTATTGCAAAATGGAAAAAGATGTGATATTATAATCAAGCGCGCTGAGGAAACTAACATGGTTCGGTAGTTCAGTTGGTTAGAACGCCGCCCTGTCACGGCGGAGGTCGTGGGTTCGAGTCCCATCCGAATCGCCA
>JAZSFY010000125.1:0-5679 GCA_045532415.1 Eubacteriales bacterium
ATATAGCCGAGCACGGATTTGAAGCACAAGAGGCGGTTAACACCGCCGTTGCGGCAAAAATGGTTGCCGAATCGAACGACCCTACAATCGCTGCTATCGGAAGCGTTGAAGCAGGCGAAAAATTCGGTCTTGTAAGATTAGAGGGGCATATTAATCAAAGCGGCAATAATACAACACGCTTTGCTGTATTCTCCAGAGGCCACCGCGAGCCCTCTCCCGGCGACGGCAGATTTATAATGCTGTTCACCGTAAAGAATGTTGCAGGCTCTCTCGGTAAGGCTGTTTCGGTAATCGGTGAGCATGGCTTCAACCTTCGTGCACTAAAAAGCCGTCCTACAAAGGACCTTATCTGGGATTATTATTTCTATGTAGAAGGCGAGGGCAACCTTGCTTCCTTCCAGGGCAGAGCAATGCTTGCCGAATTGGCAACCTGCTGTAATAACGTAAAGGTTATTGCAAGCTATGATAAAGAACAAAAGGTTTGATTTTATGAATAACAATAAAACCGTCATCAATGTTCCTACCTCAACAGGAAATTATAATATCTATCTTTCCGCAGGAGCAATTGATAATATTTGCGAATATGTTAATATCTCATCCAATCAAAAGGCATTGATAGTAACCGACAGCGGTGTTCCACAGGAATATTCCCAAAAGGTTGCTTCTCAATTACCTAATGGAATTATTCATACAATCCCTCAAGGGGAATCCTCAAAGAATATCGAAACACTTCAGCTTCTCCTTAAAACAATGGTTGAGAATAATTTCACAAGAAGCGATTGTGTTATTGCAGTAGGCGGCGGTGTGGTTGGCGACCTCTCCGGCTTTGCCGCAAGCATATTTATGCGCGGTATAGATTTTTATAATATACCTACAACGCTTCTTTCTCAGGTTGATTCCTCGGTTGGCGGAAAAACAGCCATAGATTTTATGGGAATAAAAAATATCGTTGGTGCTTTTTATCCTCCCAAGGCTGTTGTTATTGATATAAATACCTTAAAAACTCTCCCTTCCCGTCAAATATCAAACGGACTTGCCGAAGCGTTGAAAATGTCCTTGACAAATGACAAAAAGCTTTTTGAAATATTCGAAACCCAATCGATAGAGGAGAATATAGAAGAAATAATCTATCGTTCCTTGCTTGTAAAAAGCTATGTGGTTGAAAACGACGAAAAGGAATCGGGCTTGCGTCGTGTTCTTAATTTCGGTCATACCTTGGCTCACGGAATAGAAACGGCCAATGGAATGGAAAAATATTATCACGGCGAATGTGTTGCAATGGGTATGATACCTATGTGCTCCGAAAATGTCCGTAATAGATTAATTCCCGTGTTAAAAAAGCTTTCATTACCCTGTGAATTGTCGGGCGAGGATGTAGAAACCGTTGTTTCCGCCTGCGCTCATGATAAAAAAATGACGGGCAAGGATATAACAGTTGTTTATGTTCCCGAGGTTGGACAGTTTGAATTTCAAAAAATGCCCTTTACGGAATTTGAATCAGTAATCAGAAAGGCGTTGAACTGATGAAAAATACATTTGGCTCAAATATAAGCCTTACAATATTCGGCGAAAGCCACGGTAACGCTGTTGGCTGTGTCCTCGACGGACTTCCCGGCGGTATAAAGGTAGACGAGGAGAATATAAAAAATCTTCTTTCGCTCAGACGCCCCTCGGGCGCTATATCCACAGGCCGCAGAGAAGAAGATGAATTTGTAATCCAAAGCGGTGTTTACAACGGCTATACAACAGGCACATCAATTTGTATATCTATTCCCAATAAGGACACACGCTCCAAGGATTATGGCGAAATGGCGCGCTTGGCGCGTCCCTCTCATGCCGACTATACTGCTCATGTAAAATACCGCGGCTTTGAGGATTATCGCGGCGGCGGTCATTTCAGCGGACGTATAACAGCGGCTCTTGTTGCCGCTGGCGGAATTTTAATTCCTGCATTAAACAGCAAGGGCATTAAAATAGGCACACATATCAAATCCTGCGGAGGTATTTCCGATAGAGATTTTAATGATATGAATAATGACATTGACATTCTTTCAAGCCTTACATTTCCTGTTCTCGATAACCAATCTGCCGAAATGATGCAGAATAAAATAATCGAAGCAAAGGCTTCGGGAGATAGCTTGGGCGGTATGCTTGAAACTGCGGTTATAGGTGTTCCGGCAGGAATAGGCGAGCCTTGGTTTGATTCTGTGGAAAGTCTTCTTTCCCATGCGTTGTTTTCGATTCCTGCTGTAAAGGGTGTTTCCTTCGGCGCAGGCTTCGATTTTGCTCAAATGTGCGGTTCTCAGGCAAACGACCCATTTTATATAGAGAATGGCAAGGTTTATACCGAAACCAACAATTCAGGCGGTATCAACGGCGGCATAACAAACGGTATGCCCATAACCTTCAAGGCCGCAATTCGTCCTACTCCTACAATTTCCAAGGAGCAAAAGACGATTGATTATATAAGCCTTGAAAATAAAAATCTCTCTGCCGCAGGCAGACATGACCCCTGCATAGTCCACCGTGCAAGAATTGTTGTAGATTGTGTAACAGCCTTGGTATTAGCAGACCTTCTTTCGGGTAAATACGGAACGGACTGGTTGGCAATATGAAATATGGATTAATTGCCGAACGGGTTGGACATAGCTTTTCACCCGAGATTCATAAAAAGCTTTTCGGCTATGATTATGAATTAAAGGCTATATCAAAGGATGAAATCGATTCATTTATGGCAAAGAAGGATTTTCAAGCCATAAATGTTACAATACCTTATAAAGAAACCGTTATACCTTATCTTGATTATATTGATGAAACAGCCAAGGCTATCGGCGCGGTAAACACTATCGTTAATAATAACGGCAAGCTTTACGGCTATAATACCGATATTTTAGGCTTAACAGCAATGATAAAATATAACGGTATTGAGATTAAAAACAAAAAAATACTTGTATTGGGCAGCGGAGGAACCTCTAAAACAGCCTGCCATACAGTAAAAAAACTTGGATGCTCGTCTGTGTATACTGTTTCCCGAACAGGAAAAGACGGCTCGCTGACTTATGATGAAGCAATAAGGCTTCATAGCGACGCAGATGTGATAATCAACACAACTCCCTCGGGAATGTTTCCCGATATAGGAAAATCTGCCGTTGATATTAATAGCTTTCCTAATCTGTCTGCCGTTGTTGATGTTGTTTATAATCCTCTTTGTCCAAAGCTTGTAATAGATGCAAAAAAGAGGGGCATAGCATCCTGCGGCGGATTGTATATGCTTGTTGCTCAGGCGGCGTTTGCGGCAGAAAAATTTGTAGGCAAAGCTGTTACGCCCCAACGTATCGAGGAGATTTATAAGGAAATATATTCCTCAAAGGAAAATGTGGTTTTTGTAGGAATGCCGGGCAGCGGAAAATCAACGGTAGGCAAAATAATTGCAAATGCATTAAACCGCGATTTTGTTGATACCGACAACCTTGTTTTTGAAAAGACGGGAAAAACTCCCGATGAAATAATAGGAGCCTCGGGAGAAAAAGCATTCCGCGATATTGAATCCGAGGTTGTTTATGAGGCTTCAAGGCTTCAAAACAAGGTTATTTCAACAGGCGGCGGCGCAATACTTAGAGAGATTAATGTTGATTTGTTAAAGGAAAACGGTAAAATCTTCTTTCTTGACCGTCCTATTGAGGATATTTGCCCTACAGATGACCGTCCCTTGTCATCAAATCTTGACGCCTTGAAAAAGCGTTACGAGGAACGGTATGATATATATTGCTCCTGCTGTGACCACCATATAAAAACAGAAAAAACTCCTAACCAAACAGCGGAGCTTATCTTGGAGAAATTATAATGAAAATTCTTGTTATAAACGGCCCTAATCTAAATATGCTGGGTGTTCGAGAGCCTGATATTTACGGCAGAACAACTTATAAGGACCTTTGCGATTTAATAAATACCCATGCAGAGAAAAAGGGAATTGAAGTAGAGATATTTCAATCAAATCACGAAGGCTGCATAGTTGATAAAATTCAGCAGGCATACGGCAATGCCGACGGAATTGTGATTAACCCTGCGGCGTATACGCATACAAGTGTTGCCATTCTTGATGCATTAAAATCTGTTTCGATTCCTGCTGTGGAGATTCATATATCCGATGTTTCCTCCCGTGAAGACTTCCGTCAAATAAGCTATGTCCGTGAATATTGCCAAAAGACTATTTGCGGTCACGGTATCAACGGATATCTTGAGGGAATAGATTATCTTTTGGGAGAAGCGGAATGAGAGTTATTATCAATCCTTCAAAAGCAGAAGGAACAGTAAAGGCTCCTCCTTCAAAAAGCCTTGCACACCGTGCATTAATAAGCGGAGCTTTCACAAACGGAAGCGAAATAACCAATATCGCTTTTTCAAAGGATATTTCTGCAACCTTGTCCTGCTTGGAATCCTTAGGCGCCGAAATCGAAATTAATAAGGATAATGTTAAAATCGGCTCTTTTGATTTGATGAATGTTAAGGATAATGCCGAGCTTTTCTGTAACGAAAGCGGAAGTACACTTAGATTCATGATTCCGATTTGCCTTCTTACAGGTAAAAGAATAACTCTAAAGGGTGCAAAACGTCTTTTCGAAAGACCCTTGGGAATATATGAGGATATCTGCAAATCTCAAAACATCCTTTTTGAAAAGAAAGAGGATTCGCTAACAGTTTGCGGAAAAATTTCCAGCGGTAATTACCGTATTCCGGGCGATATTTCAAGCCAATTTATAACAGGTCTCCTTTTCGCGCTTCCTTTGGCTGAGGGATTCAGTATTCTTGAAATTACGGGTAAATTTGAAAGCGCATCCTATATCGATTTAACCCTTGATGTTCTTTCTAAATTCGGTATACGCATAACTCGTATGAATAACCGATTTATAATCCCCGGTAATCAAAAATATCAAAGCCGTAATTACAAGGTTGAGGGCGATTGCTCTAATGCCGCTTTTCTCGAAGCCTTTAATTACCTTGACGGTAATGCTGTTGTAGAGGATATTTCTCAAAACACTCTTCAAGGCGACCGTGTTTATAAAGATATTTTTGAAGATATTCAAAATGGCAAAAGAGAATTTGACCTTTCCGATTGCCCCGATTTGGGCCCTGTACTTTTTGCGTTTGCTGCCGCAAAGGGTGGAGCAAAATTCAACGGTACTGCAAGATTAAAGATTAAGGAAAGCGATCGTGCCGAGGCAATGAAAGAGGAATTGGCAAAATTCGGTATAAATGTCATTGTAGAAGAAAATTCGGTAACCGTAGAAAACGGTATATTAAATAAGCCTGCCGAAATACTGAATGGACATAATGACCATAGAATAGTAATGTCCCTTGCGGTGCTTTCTACAATGGTAGGCGGAGAGATTCAGGGAGCGGAGGCTGTTACCAAAAGCTTTCCCGATTTCTTTGATGTATTAAAAACCCTAAAGTTAGGAATAGAAATTTATGAAGCTTGATAAATCAAAAAAGATACTTATAGTAGGCTTGGGCTTGCTAGGCGGCTCCTACGCCCAAAGCCTTTCAAGACAAGGCTATTATGTTACAGCCATAACCCGAAAGCAATCTACAATCGATTATGCCTTGGAGCATAATCTTATAGCCAAAGGCTCAGCTTTTGTAGACGAGGAGCTGATAAAAGAAGCAAATATAATCGTT
>JAZSFY010000180.1:0-3659 GCA_045532415.1 Eubacteriales bacterium
AAGATGAGCCACATCTCCACAGGCGGCGGTGCTTCTCTTGAATACCTCGAAGGCAAAGAGCTTCCCGGTATTGCTGCAATGACCGACAAATAAAATTTCCTTTGGAAATTTTATAGTGATATTTCGCTTCGCGAAGTGATATTGCTTCGCAGCGATATTTCCGCTTTGCGGAAGTGATATTTTGTGCTTTGCACAAAGTAAAGGTATAATTTTTCTACGAAAAAATATATTTAAATATTAACAAAGGATTAATAAATTATGAACAAGGAATTTAGAAAGGCAATTATTGCCGGTAACTGGAAAATGAACAAGACTCCTGCAGAAGCTGTTGAGCTTATCGAAGCTATCAAGGCTGAGCTTGCAGGCAAGGATACATCCGGATGCGGTATCATCGCATGCGTACCTTATGTTGACATCGATGCAGCTGTTAAGGCGGCAGCAGGCTCTCCCATCCAGATCGGCGCAGAAAACTGCCACTGGGAAAAGAGCGGTGCATATACAGGCGAAATCAGCGCTGATATGCTCGTAGCTTGCGGTGTTAACTATGTTATCATCGGTCACAGCGAACGCAGACAGTATTTCGGCGAAACCGACGTTACTGTTAACAAGCGCGTTCTTGCTGCTCTCGAAGCAGGCTTGAAGGTTATCCTCTGTGTTGGCGAGCTTCTTGAAGAACGCGAACAGGGTATCACCGGTGAAATCGTTGCTATGCAGACAAAGATCGCTCTTATGGGCGTTTCCGAAGAGCAGATGAAGAACATCATCATCGCCTCCGAGCCTGTTTGGGCTATCGGCACCGGCAAAACTGCTACTTCTGACCAGGCTGACGAGGTTTGCGGTATCATCCGTAACGTTGTTGCAGGTCTTTACAGCGATTGTGTTGCTAAGGCTACTACAATCCAGTACGGCGGTTCTATGAACGCTAAGAACTGTGAAGAACTCCTTTCCAAGGAAAATGTTGACGGCGGTCTTATCGGCGGCGCTTCTCTTAAGGCTCCCGATTTCGCTACAATCATCTCCGCAGCTCTCTAATTGAGATAATTGCACATAAAAAGAGCCCTTTTCAGGGCTCTTTTGTTTTGTATTATTTCAAAGTATTATTTCAAACTTTTTTGTAAAAAAGTTTGACAAAAAACTTTAAATGCCAAAAACAGCATTCGCTGTTTTTGGGAATATGATCAATTTGAATAAATTACGACTCACGCGAATGAGCGTTTACAATTTGTATAAGCTACACCGCGGGAACTAAAATACATCGCGGGAACTAAAATACACGGGCGGAGATTAACTCCGCCCGTACGATATTAAATGTAATGATTTGTATAAACTACGACTCACGCGAATGAGCGTTTACAATTTGAATAAGCTGCATCGCGGGAACTAAAATACACCGCGGGAACTAAAATACACGGGCGGAGATTAACTCCGCCCGTACGATATTAAATGTAATGATTAGAATAAACTACGGCTCTCGCGAATGAGCGCTTTCAATTTGAGCTAAGTTCACCGCGGGAACTAAAAGAATTAGACGGTGAAGGGAAGCTCGGTCATTCTAAGCTTTGCACAGCCGTAGGGGTAAAGCTCAATAACCTTTTCGTCGGAAATGGGAGTTCTGGATTCGGGAACCTTAGCGCAAACGGTTTCATAGCCGTCCTGCAAGCCCCAAGAAATCTTCTTAACGCCTGCTTTTACAACAACGGGAGGATTCTTGGAGGAGAAGGGAATATCAGAAATGCCCTTTCTTTCTACAACAAGCTCGGTATCACCGCAATAAGCATAGTTCCATTCGTCGGTTGTGGGATAATATTCATAGTCGCAGTAGGGGAACTTTCTTTCGATTCCGTCTGCTTCATATTCACGCATTTTGGGCTCATATCCGATGTTAACCGCAAATGTAAGAGAACCACACTTAACTGTGTTCAAGTCATAAGGACGTTTTTCGAAATAGGGCTTAACGTCAAAGCTGATTTCGATAACGGTTTCACCTGCAGAAATATCGAAGGAGAGCATTTCGCCGTCGGCGGAATCACCGTTTACAACAAGGTTCTTTGCAAAAGAGGGAACACGAACCTTAAATTCAAAGGGATTTTCTGCCTTAATTGTGTATTTAAAGGAGTTTTCGAAGGGATAATTTGTTTCAAGCTTGATGCTCTTTCCGTCAGCATTAAGAACAGAGGGAACAGGAACTGCGCTGATAACAGTATTGCCGTTGTGCATAAAGGTGGAAAGAGTAAGCTTGGGCCAGCCTTGACCGAAGTTTGCGGTACAGCAACCAAAGTTGGGCTCAAGACCAAACATGTGAGCTTCGCTGTTGTTTGTACGGAAAATAGACTTGCCGGGGAAGCGGATACAAGCAATCTGGTTGGACATCTGACCGTATTGGTGAGCCCACATATCATCGCTTATTGTTGCAGGAAGAGCGTTAAACGCAAGCAATTCCAAGCGTTCTGCCCATTTTCTGTCCCCTGTGTATGCATAAAGGATTTCATAGCAATACATCAATTCAACAACAGAGCAAAGCTCTGCACCCTGAATGGGAGAAAGACCCGAAAGACATTCGTCACCCGTAAACATACCAACGGGCATACCGTTGTAGCGTTCGAGAACAGAAACCAATCTTTCGGCATCGTCTGTATATTCCTGACCGAGAAGGTCGCAGGAAACAGCCTCATGCTTCATGGTCATAACAAGGTTAACGATATGGGTATCGAAGGTCCACTTGTTGAGAGGACGCTTCCATTGCTCCATAACGGTATTGTAATCCATACCCTGAGCCTTAAGAAGCTTTGCCAAATCAAGGAGCCATTCCTCGTTATATCTCTTATAAAGGAAATCGATAGCGATAAAGCCTTCGTACCAACGGTATTTACCCCAATCGAAAAGCTTTACCTCGCCCTTTACAAGAAGGTCATAATAGTTTTTAAGAGTGCGATAGAGAACATCGGGAATCTTTTCATCCTTGGAGCATTCGTAATAAACTGTCAAAACCTTGGAAAGAAGAAGAACTGCCCATGTGTCATAGGTTGCTCTCTTGTCGTCATCGCAGGGACAAAGCCAGCCGTCGGGCTTCTGGAAGGAAATAATCGCGTCGATATATTTCTTTGCTCTTGCAATCATATCATCGTTTTCGAGAAGATAAGCAAGAGGAATAAAACCGTCCAACCAATAGGGAACTCTTTCCCAGCCTTCGGCGTCGCCGCCGATCCATTTACTGTCGCGAACATCGCGCCAAACCTTATCAAGATTACCGTTCAAGCCCTCTGCCTGAATTTCAAGCTGTCTTTTAATCCATCCCGAGGGTTTGATTTCATTAGTAGTATAAAAATTCCACTTTTTCATTTAAAATTCCCCTTTGGTTAATTTTTTGTCATACACTTTCATTATACATAAATTAAAAAATATTTCAAGATGTAATTGCTTATATCTGCAATTTATGGTAAGATTATAGCCGAAAAGAGTCGAACTAAAATCGCCCTAAAAGGTTCTTTCCGGCAAAAGCATCACTTCATCATTTGAATACGTGAATATATCTTTGTTCTTCAGTAACCTTTTTTCTCGAAAATCTCCCTTTTAGGGTTGCAAGCAAGTTTGAAATAGGGATTTTTTCGTTAGAACGAGAAAAACGAACGAAGGAATACGTCGCTATTCCAAGTGAGGTT
>JAZSFY010000147.1:0-4554 GCA_045532415.1 Eubacteriales bacterium
GTAAGAACCGAAAACAGCGTTTTGGAGGCAAACTGTATTATAACAGTCGAGGAATCTCCCGCAGGATTTCCCGAGGACAGCGGAATTGTTATCGACCGCGACAATAATTTTGTTGTTGGGGTTGAATCGGGAACAACGGCATCAGGTCTTTTGGAGCTTCTTGAAACCGAAAGAGCCGCCGAAATTCTCGACCGTGAATCGGCATCTGTTGAGGGCAGACTTGTTACGGGACATCGCCTTATTATCCATGGCTCCAACGGAGGGCCCGATGACGAATTGACCATTATCGTCAAGGGCGATACCGACGGCGACGGATTCCTTTCTGCCATGGACCTTTATGTTATGAAGGAGATTTTAGGTGACAAGACCTTTGCTCCTATGTATGTCCGTGCCGCCGACATGAACCAAAGCGCTTCGGCTACCGACAAGGATTACAGAATCCTTGAGAATATCCTTATGGGTAAAAGTCAGGCTTCTATGGCGGTTCCCGAAATTCTTTATTTCGGCTCCTTTGATGTGCAAACTCATACAAAAGCCGAAAACGGCGGTTTTATAGATGCGGTTGTTATACTTTCGGGATGTAAGCACGCACAAGGGGTTTACGGCAAGCTGAATTACGGCAAAGGCTTGGAATTGGCTGAATTTTCGGCAGAGGGCTGGGAATTTGAATATCACGATTTTGGAGATTCAATCGGTTTTTATGCCTATTCTCCCGAGGGAGAGGAATGCGGAACCGCCTTTAAGGTTCTTTTGAATCTTAGGTTTAAGGTGGTTGCACCTGCAGGGGATTTGATTTCTCTATCATCCGAGGGCTTGAATGTTTCTATGCACGGTGAATGCCGTCGTGTTAAATTCAATTCCATAGAAAAAACAGTTACCGAGCCTCCCAAGGGTGAATTTAAAATCGAAATATCCAACGCATACGGTTATTATTTCTCCCGTGATGTTTATGAATATAATATAACCGTACCCTACAACAGCGCGTTGGTGGATATTATAACAATCTGCGGTGAGCTTCAGTCTGCCTCTGTTTCCTCTTGCGTGGTTCCCGATTCGGGACAAGCGCAGATTAATGTAAAATTCTCGGACAGGCTTACAGGTACATTTTATTATACCTTTAATGTAAAAAGAGAGGCTTCTCCCAGAATTGATGCAAATTGCAGGCTTTCCGACCTTGAAATTCAGGGATTTCAGTTCAAGCCTGTATTTTCTCCCGACTTCCATGAATATTTTCTTTCGGTTCCTTATAGCACCCAAAGGCTTGAAATTTATGCCATTGCCGAAAGTAAATCGGCGTCGGTTCATGTAAGCGACAGTAATCTGTCGGTAGGAGAAAATATTATAAAAATAACGGTTTACGCTCCCGACGGCGAGGCAGTTGAATATATTATCAATGCTAAGCGCGATTTACCTCCTGTTCAATCGGAGCCCTCTGATGAATCCTCCGAGGAATCCAATCCGATTTTGTCCGAGGAATCGGCGGAAAGCTCTGATACAGAGATTTCGGAACCCTCCGATACACAAGAGGAAAAGGGATATGTGGGCACAGCTATCGCGGTTGTCTGCGTTGTTATATCTTTTGTTTGTGTTGTTTTGACATTAAGAAATAAAAAAGGCGAATCTGCCGAATAAAGCAGATGTCTTGACTTATTTCCGAAAAAGAAGTAAAATATATTAAAATATTATGTTTTAGAGGTCTTTATGAAAAGATTTATCAGTATTTTTATGGTTTTGCTTATGATGCTTTGCCTTGTTGTGCCTTGCACCGCAATGGCAGAGGAAGCAAGCAGTCAGGAAAAGATAAATGGCGATTACGGCGTTGACCTTTCGGTTTGGAATGTCGGGGGAAGCAAGGTTATGAATTATTCCCTTATCGATTTCAAAAAGGCGAAGGAATCGGGCTGTGAATATGCTATTCTCAGAATAGGCTTTGAGGGCTCCTCCACAAGAGAGGACACATTGGACCTTGCTTTTCTTGAATATTATAAAATGGCAAGAGAAGCAGGCATGAAGCTTGGTATTTATTTCTATGCCTTGGCGACAACCTATGACGAGGCTGTTAACGATGCAGAATGGGTTATTAAGGTTATCGAGGACAATAATCTTTATTTTGAATATCCTCTTTATTATGACGTTGAAACAGGCCCTCATTATGCATTAAGTCCTGCACAGATGACAAGCCTTTGCAACGGCTGGTGCCAAACTCTTGAAAAGGCAGGCTATTACGGCGGTGTTTACGGCCGTGCCGATATTCTTAATAAGCTTGATGATGAATTTAAGTCTAAATACAGCCTTTGGCTTAGATACATAAAGACCGATTCTCCCTTAGGCAAGCAATATGACCCCGATACATTGGACAAAAGCGCAGATTGCCACCTTTGGCAATATACAATGTTCCAAAAGTTCAACGGAATCCAAAACGACGAGCTTGACGGTAATTTCTGTTATATAAATTATGCCGAATTTATGGCTCAGAACGGCTATAATAATTACACAACAGAGCTTTATAACCAAGCTGAGGGTATCGAATCCGAGGAGGATATATCCTTTGAGGGAACCGAAAGTCTGGACCCTGTTTCCGAAGCGGAATCGTCCGGCAATATGAGCGTGACAGGCGTGGTTTTCATCGTCTTGGGCGCTGTTGTGGGAATCGCCGCAGTTATTGTTTTGGTTGTGGTTTTATTGAAAAAAAGAAAATAAAATGTTAAATTAACATTTTATATCTTTACAAATGGGTTATTTGTAATTATAATAGGTAAGAAAAAATTGCTGACAGGAGGATAATATGACAAGAAAAAAGCATATTGGGCTTTTGCTGATAATTGCGGCTGTCCTTTCGGTTTTCCGAACTATTCTTGTAATCTACGGTATGGAAAAGAATGTTTATGAAACCGATACCTATTATCTCTCCAACAGCATCGCAAACGATATTTTTGCGGTTTTGTTCGTTCTTGCCCTTTTGGTGTTTTTGTTTATCGCCGTTAAGGCAGGCAAAAGCTGCCGTTTCGAATTTGATTATAAGAACAGCTCGGTTTCGGGCGCGGCAAGCATGCTTGGCTTCTTTATGTTCGGCGGGGCGTTTATTTATGGATATAATGTAATAGCAGGCGGCGGAAGGGCGACCAATATTGGTATAGCCATTGGTGTTCTTTCGGTTTTGTCGGGCATAAGCTTTTTGTTCTATGCCTTAAGGGTTTGCAGTAAAAATGTTTTTGCTCTCCTTGGCTTGGCGCCTATAATCCTTTTGGCGGTTCGCCTCCTTGGTGATTTTATCCGCACAAGTGCAACACCTCTTGCAAGCTCGGGTGCTTATCATATTTCGGGCTTGGCTTTCGCTCTTTTGTATTTCTATTGCGAGGGCAAGGCTTTTGTTAACGGAGGAAGCGCGGCAGTTTATCTTTCCTTTGGATATCTTTCGGTGCTTTTCTTGGCGGTTTATTCTGTCCCCAATCTTATTCTTCATTGCTTTGGCGCCTTTACCTTTAATCATTACGCCATGTTTTCTGCCATAGACCTTGTTTCGGCAGGCTATATTGCCGCAAGAATGTCTAGCGCAAACCTTATCAGCGCAAAAAAGGACCTTGCAATGATGCTGAAAAAGGCAGGCAACCTGTAATAATCCTTTCTAAAAAGAATATAAATAAAGCAAACGGTTTTCAAGGATGTGGATTCGTGAAAAATTGGTTGCTTTATTTTTTTGTCTTTTCTGTTTTAAGTATTTGTGTCCCCTTCGGTGCAAAATCGGCTATGGGCGAAATTATCCCTGCCGTAACCGTCTTTTCTGACAATCAAATACAGGAAATGGACATAGAGGAATATACCTTAAAGGCTCTCCTTGCCCAAGGTGAAATAACCGAGAGCTATGAGGGAAAAAAGGCTTTGGCGGTTGCAATAAGGTCGTCGGGCTATTATCTTTCGGCTTATGGCTTGAAGCATGGGGATTTTGATGTGTGCGACCAAAAGGATTGCTGTTTGGAATTAGGAAATATGGAGGATTATCCCGAGGAATATTACAACGAATGTAAATCCGCCGTTGAGGAAACACGTGGTAGATTGCTGACCTATAATTCAAAGCCTGCCCTTGCCCTGTTTACCCTTTGCTCGGGCAGGGGAACAGCCTCCTGCCATGATTTTCCCTATTTAACCGGCGTTTCCGAGGAAGCCCCTTGCGATAAGCATATCATCCTGAAAAGCTTTGACAAAAGCCAATTTGATTTTTCCTTTTCGGAAAGTGATTGCTGTTTGGTTTATGACGGCTGGGGAAAATGCGTTTTCGGGGTTTTGGACGGAAAATATATGAGCAATAATGAATTAAAAGCTCTGTTTTCTCTGCCCAGCGACGAATTTTTTATTGAAAGCCATGAAAACACCATTGAAATAAAGGCTTACGGCGCAGGAAACGGTTATGGCTTGAATCTTTGCGGAGCAGAGAAAATGAGCAAAAACCAAAAAACCTATGAGGAGATTCTCGAATTTTATTATCCCAATCTTGATTTAAATAATATCTATTGAATAACTTTCCCTGAAATTGAAAATAATAGAATCAGCATAAGA
>JAZSFY010000252.1:0-1675 GCA_045532415.1 Eubacteriales bacterium
CTTATATTATCAGACAATATATTTTAACTATCTTATTTTATATTATACACTCTTATTTGTCAAGTGTTTTTTGTTTTTTACAGCTCTATCAATGAATTATCACTGTTGGTGAGGTTTATACATCCGTCGTCTGTAACGAGAATCATATTCTCGATTCTTACGCCGTATTTTCCGGGAATATAAATTCCGGGTTCAACTGTGACAATATTTCCCGAAACCAAAATATCAGAGCTTCTGGGAGAAGCCGAGGGAAGCTCATGAACCTCCAATCCCAAGGAATGGCCTAAGGAATGGCTGAAATATTCGCCGTAGCCTGCATCAGCTATAACATCTCTGGCTATTTTGTCGGCATCGATACCACTCATGCCTGCGCGTATCTTTTTCATCGCCTCGGATTGAGCCAAAAGAACGGTATTGTAAATCCGCTTCATTTCCTCGTCAGCCTTGCCCAAAACCACGGTTCTTGTCATATCCGAGCAATAGCCTGCATATTTTGCGCCGTAATCCATTGTAAGAAATGAATTTTTTGTAAGCTTTTCGGTTGTGGGAACACCGTGGGGCAGAGAGGAATTTTTGCCGGAAACAGAAATTGTTTCGAAAGCCAAGCCCTCTGCACCGTTTTTACGCATGAAATATTCCAATTCTGCGGCAACCTCAATCTCGGTTCGGCTTTCGTTGATAAAGCCGATTATATGAGAAAACGCCTTGTCGGTTATTTCTTGTGCCTTTTGGATTTTTTCTATTTCGGCGGGAGTTTTAACCCTTCTGTATTTTAAGCAAATGTCGCAAACATATCCAAATTCGATCTCGGGACATTTCTCTTTAAGAGTTTCCAATTGCTTTACCGAAATTAAATCAGGGTCAACGGCAACCTTTTTTGCGTTAACGCTAGCAAAATATTCGCTTATATGATTGAAAAGTCCGTTTTTGAAGATATATGGGTTAACATCCTCTGAAAGCTTGCCTGCCTTCTTGCTGTTCTCCGCCGCTTCGATATATCTTGCATCGGTAATTAATGCAGTTTCGTTCTTCGAAACAATAACCGCGCCGTCGGTTGTATAAAAATCGCTTAGGTAATATTGGCTTATCTCATCAAGAAATATAGCGCAATCAAAGCCTTGGTTGCTTATATCGTTATAAATATTTCTTCCGTTCATAATAATTTTCCTTTCAAAATCATTCCGCCCGAAAGAAATTTCGGGCGGTAACAGATCAATTATGCAGTTTCGATAGAAGCAGCCTTCTTAAGGTCAAGCTCCTCAACAGCCATTTCGCGCATTTTATATTTAAGAATCTTGCCTGCGGCATTCATGGGAAATTCCTTAACAAAGGAAACATATCTGGGTGTTTTATGCTTTGCCATGTGTTCCTTTACATAGGTTTTGATTTCATCAACTGTTATATCTTCACCTTCCTTGGGAATGATAACAGCCATGATTTCTTCGCCGTACTGTTCATCGGGAACACCGATTACCTGAACATCCTTTACCTTGGGATGGGTATAAATAAAGTCTTCGATTTCCTTGGGGTAGATATTTTCGCCGCCACGGATAATCATATCCTTGATTCTGCCTGTAATCTTATAATATCCCTCGGGAGTACGTCTTGCAAGGTCGCCTGTGTGGAGCCAGCCGTCCTTGTCGATAGCCAATGCTGTTGCCTGAGGCATTTTATA
>JAZSFY010000248.1:0-2918 GCA_045532415.1 Eubacteriales bacterium
AACAGGAGGTATGCTTTCTTCAACAGGAGGTATGCTTTCTTCAACAGGAGGCTTGCCTTCTTCAACGGGAGGTATGCTTTCTTCAACAGGAGGTGTATCGGTACCGCTGCCCGAATTTTCGCCATTCTCAGGCTTGTGCTCGGGTCTGTTGTCGGGTTTTTCTTCGGGATTCCTAATTTCCTTAGATTCAAAATCAAGGATATCTCCCGTAAGAGCATCAACATCAATTTCATATTTCATGCCATTATAGCAGAAATCAATGTCATATTCAAAAGCACCGTCGTCCTCATCCAATTTAAGCTTAAAATTGTTAAGCATTTCCTTGGTAACATCTGCCAATTCAGCCTTTGCCAAAGCTGCATTTAATGCCGCATCCTCACCGATGATATTTTCGGGGATTTCAATAGGCTTCTCAATAGGCTTCTCAACGGGAACATCATTTTCGGAAACGTCCTCTGAAATTTCAAAGGAAATATCCTCCGAAGCTTCAGCCGAAGAATCCTCAACTGCTATATCTGAGCTTTCTTCATGTGCAATATCCGAGCTTTCTTCAAAAACTTCACCTAAGGATTCTTGAGGAAGAGTTTCGCCTATTTCAACGGAATTATCGTCCTTGTCATCGTCGTCGATGTCATCCTCGTCGTCGTTGTCGTCGGAGTCTTCAATGTCATCGTCCTTGTCATCGTCTGCTTCGCCTGCTAAATTGCCGTTCTCGTCCTTGGCAAAAGGCTTGCATTCAGATTCCTTAAGAGAACCATCAACAGCATTAATTTCGATTTCGTATGCATAAAGGCATTTTGCGGTTTCGTATTTAAATTCAATTTCATATTCAAATTCGTTGTCGTCCTTGTCGAGCTCGATTTCAACATCTGCAAGCTTTTCTTTATCAAAGGCTTCACCGTCAGCTAAAATCAATGCTTCGATGTCGGATTCGGTAATAGCCTTGCCCAAAGCAGTTTCTTCATCAATGATACCTGTAATTTCGGTCTTTTCAAATGATTCAATTTTACCATTATCGGCATCAACAGTAACCGAATATTCATAGCCCGCATAAAGGAAGCCTACGTCATATTTGTTGCCGTTTTCGGTTGTACCATAGGCAACATTTGTGTATCTGACATCCTCAGAGGCAAGATTTGCTTTTTCTGCCGCTGCTCTCATTGCGGTGTTTTCGTTGATGATTTGAGAACCGTTGTCGGCTGTGGTATATTCGGGGTTGTCAATTCCGTTATTACAGCCTGCCAATGAAAACGCCAAAACAAGTGCAGTAAGAATAGATAAATACTTTTTCATTTCGTTCATCCTTTCTGATTTTTATATATGAATTCTCCTTTTGTGTCTTTATTTTATCCCTTTAAAATTAAAGTACCATTAAATTAAAATTAAAAACAAAAATAGGGCAGATTTTTTCATCTGCCCTCATTTTTTAGGATTGAATAAGCTCTATTGTAAATTTACTGCCTTGATTTTTAATGCTTTCGGCATATATGTCGCCGCCATGAGCTTTAGCGATATATTTTGCCAAAGGTAACCCAAGACCGCTTCCGCTTGTTCTTGCTTCTTCCTCTCGGAAGAAACGTTCAAATATTTTGTCGATATTCTTTTCGTCTATGCCGTATCCGTCATCCCTGATTTCGATAAAAGCTTTTTTATTGTCGGATTTTAGGGATAATTCAAGGTTGCCGTTTTCTCGTCCGTACTTAATGCCGTTTTCGCAAAGATTCATAAGCATTCGTATTATCATGGTCTGGTCGCCTTGAATAAGCACATCCTCTTGGATATCTGTTTTGACCGTAATATTTTTTTCTTCTCCCATAATCTCGGCTTCTTCGGCAACAATTTGACATATTTCGCTTAGGTTCAATTCTTCCTTCAAAAGCTTTAGATGACCTTTGTCGGCTCGGGCTAATGTAAGCAAGCCCGACAAAAGGGAAGTCATCTCCTTTGATTTATTAAAAATAATATCAAGCGCCTCTCTTAATTCCTCCTCGGTTTTTTGAGAATCGAGAGCATCCTCGCATTGTGTTATAATGACCGCCAATGGAGTTCTTAATTCATGAGAAGCATCTGAGGTAAACCGCTTTTCATTTTCAAATGAGCTTTGCAAGCGGTCGAGCATCATATCAAATTTGCTTGCCAAAAGATAAATTTCGTCTTTGCCGTTTCCAAGACCGATTCTTTTGGTAAGGTCATCGCCGTTGCTTATTGCCTCTGCCGATTCTGCAATCTGCTTTACAGGCTTAAAGGCCTGCTTTGTAATTAAATATCCAACGGTAGCGGCAAGTAATGTTAAAACAGGAAGAATTATCATTGCGAATTTGATAATAGTATCAAATGCGCTTTCGCTTCCCATTGCCGAAAGGACACCTCTTACCGTAACCTTGTTTCCTTTGCCTGCATCCCAAATTCTGTCAAGGACATATTGCGTATGCTTGCCGTCGTTTATCGCTCTGACCTCACCATAGGAAAAGGGAAGCTTTCTGTCAAAGGAGGAGGGAAGTCTGCCATATAAAAGCTTGCCATCCGAATCATAAACCGCAAGATAAACGCCCTCGTTATAATAATCAAGGTCATCGTCTATATCGATTTTCCCGAAGCGGTAATCAATTTCCTTAAAGCTGTCCTCAACGGCATCTGTAAGCTTGACATTAATGCTTTCGTTTACGTTCTTTTCGCTTACATGTATGATAAAAAACAATGATGCCGAGGAGATTAATGTCATCATCAAGGTAAACCAAAGGGTTACCCTAAGCTTGATGGCTAGTTTTTTCATTTTAAGGCTCCCTTAAAGCATAACCCGAACCGCGAACTGTATGTATCAGCTTTGGCTCAAAGCCTTCGTCTATCTTTTTCCTTAAATATCGGATATAAACATCAACAATATTCGAGCCGCCCTCATAATCGTAATTCCAAATATG
>JAZSFY010000318.1:0-1836 GCA_045532415.1 Eubacteriales bacterium
TATATTTCTTTCGAAATTCCCAAATAACTCTTTTGACCTCGAGGAAAAGACTTCGTTTTCCGATAACCGAAAGCATTATTTCGATATCCTTCTTTGGATTTCCCTTGATTTGAAAATAATCAAAGGTTCTTTCCAATGACAATCTAAATGATTCCGCCTCGGTGAGAAATTCTTTTGAATTTTCGATATTTTCACGGTGGAATTTTTTCCAAACATTATAAAACTCTCTTGGTGTTATATGGGTTATATTGTTCACCGCCAAAATATCGGCTGTCGCATCAACAGAGCTGTTTTTTGTTTCAATCAAGGTGCTGAACCCGTCAAAAACTATTGCTTTAATCATAATATTTCCAACTATTCTTTTCTTTTAATTCTTTTATAATCTGATGCGCTTGGGTTTTGTCCTTTATCTCAATTATAGAGTTTTCCGAAAAGGTTTTGTCGGGATTTACAATAACCGCATATACGTAATATCCATATATGGTTTTATCTTCGCTGACTTTATCTGCGCTCATACAGTAAAGGTAAAACAATTCCTTGCCCTCGGCATCGGCGTTGCAATATTCAGCAATCTTACAAGTTCTGTTATCAAAGCCTTTATATCCGTTTGCTTTTGCGTATGAATAGACGATTTCATCAAAATCATATTTATCCATAGACAATTCGCCTTCGGGCTTTTTGTGGCTAATTTTCGCCTTCATACATTTCGATACGTCGATTTCCTTGTTCCAATCGTTATCGCTTTTAAATTGGTTTATTAAATTTATATCAAGGTTTCTCAAAACCTTTTGGTAATCCTCCTCGGTATCAAAGCAAGGCATATAACAAAGGTCTTGGTAATAATAAACGTAACCGTCCTCGGATTTTTGCATAATCACAAAGGCTTTTCCAAATTCAGGATTCTCGTCGTCCATTTGATAACATTCGTCATAATAAAACAAAATTCTGCCGTAATCGTCGGTTTCTATAATTGTAATATCGGGGTTATAGCTTATCTCACCGTTGGATTCATATCCGGAAATCCCCAAAATATTGTTTACCGCAACCGTATATAAATCCTCGTGGTTTCCGTTATATTTATAATGGCAGGAGGTTAATAAAAGAGAGGAGATAATTATTACACATAAAAATATAGATATTACCGATAATTTTTGTTTTTTCATATTCCGCAATCCTTTCATCTATTTTTTATCTGAGCCAAAAATTCGTCACCTTCGGTTCGGTTTTTAAACATCAAAATGTTTTTATCGGAATATTTTTCCAACAATTCAATAACCTTTGGACGGCTTTGGGTATTATAGCTTTTTACAAATTCGACAAATTCTTTATCGTCGTCTTTTTCTATCCAAGGTATATCGCTTCTTTCTTTTCCCTTTCTGGATTCGATTCCCTCAAGGCAAATTTCGGTATCATAATCAAGAAAAACGACGGTATCAGATTCTTTTATCCTTAATTCCATAGTGGAACCGTAATTTCCGTCGATTATCCATTCATTCTTTTTTAAAACCTCGGTCAGCCTGTTTAGAAAAACCGATTTTTCCACCGTTGTTCTATCCGAATTCCAAAACATCATATCCAAATGAAAAAGCGGAATACCCGTAATTTTATGTAATTCCTTTGAAAATCTGCTTTTACCGCTTCCGGGACAACCGATTACAATAATTTTTTTCATACCCTGCCCCCACAAAGCTTTTATAGGTTAATTGTAGCACAAACCTTGCAAATATGCAATATTCCGCCATTCGCTTGTTTTTTAATCCTAGACAAAGTATAAATTTTGGGGAAGAAACTTTTGAAAAAGCTTCTTCCCCAAACCCTATTTTTAAAACTTTTTAA
>JAZSFY010000112.1:0-6259 GCA_045532415.1 Eubacteriales bacterium
GGGAAGAACAAGACAATCCATATCCTCCTTGCGTACCTCGTCAATGGTAATGTCGGCTGTTACTCTAAATCCGTGTGCGCCGGGAACAGCAAGACTGCCCTCGGTTGCCACAAGAACAACATTAGCACCTGCGCGCTTCAAAAGGTCGGCAGGCACCAATGCCTCGCTTTCCTCAAATCCTCTTGCGAGGAGCATATATACATTAGGCATAATTAAATCTCCTTTAATTCGGGTATTATATCCTTAAGTCTTTCTATAATTTCCTTGTGAATATCCTCACGGCTTCTCAAGCTGCCGTTTTCGGCACAGTCAATCTTAATCCAGCCAAGCTTTTCGGCAGAATAAAGAGCCCCACGGTAGCTGTTTTCAAGATGCTTTTTGTTGCTTTCGTGGATGTCCTTTTCTGCCCCTGTTTCGTCACAGCGGTGCTGAATCATCTTTTCCGAAACCTCAGGAGGCACACAAAGGTAAACCACAGCGTCGGGCTTGGGAATGCCAAGCTTGTTATATTCATAATCCATAAGCCATTCCAAAAAGCTGTCGAATTGGCTTTCGTCAAGCTTGGAAAGCTGGTGTACCGCGTTGGCAGAGGTATATCTGTTTGCAAGAATTATACTGCCGTTGTCATAATCATTTTTCCAATCAAGCATAAAGGAGCAATATCTGTCTGCCCCAAAGAAGCTTGACGCGGCAAAGGGATTGACGATTTCGGGGTCGTCCCCAAACCTGCCCTTTAAATACATATTAACATGGGCGGAATAATCCTTGTGGTATGTAGGGAATGAAAGATAACGGTAGGGAACGCCCTTTTCCTCAAGGACATCCTTAAGTAATTGGGTTTGGGTCATCTTGCCCGATGCGTCCAATCCGTCGATTGCAATAAGCCTTTTTTTCATTGCCGTCACTCCCTTAATTCCGTCTTTACCCACGTTTGGGTATAGTTATCGATTCTTTATCACTATAATATACCATATTCATTACGAAATTGCAAGAAGAATGTAATTATATTGTGTCTTTTTTAGTTCCCGCGATTTTTTTATTCCCGCGGCGTAGTTCTTTCAAATCGTTATCGCTCATCCGCGAGAAACATACTTTTTACAAATCGAGCAGACAATTACCTCTTACCTCAATCAAACCCTCTTGCAAAGGCTGCTGCCGAAAATTCCTCTGCTGAAAATGATGTAATAACCTCGCTTTTCTCCTCGGGTGCGAAAACCTCGTTATAATTGCCGTTTAAAATCTTGGCGATGTTTTCGGGCTTTATAACCCAATCAAAGGTCGCTACCCAGCCGTTGCGGTTTTTACCGTGAAGAAACTCGCTTTTTCCAATCATATCAAAGGAATGATATATTTTATCAATTCCAAATTCTTCAACAGCCTTCAAAACCAAATCCTTTTGAGCCCTTGAAAGAATTTTAATTTGAGGGAGGGAGGTGGTGGTGTTGAAGGCGTCTGCCACGCCCTTAATAACCTCCTCTACCTCTAATTCTTTTTCTTTTTCTATTTCTATTTCTTTTTCTGTTTCTTCTTCTGCTGTGTGACTGTCACACGAAATTTCAGTCTTGTCACGTGACAGCATTTTCTGCTTTTCGCGGGATTTTCGCTTGCGCTCACGGCTGTTTTTGCGTATCTGCTCCAGCTTGTCCACGCTTTGTACCCTGTCCCAATCGGCAATAAAAATCACCCCGTCGATTACCTCCAAAAGCCCAACCTCCTCCAAAATTTCCAGAGAGGCTTTTACGGTGGATTCCTTGTTATGCCATTCATTTGCAATGGTTTTCGCGGTGTGGGGAAGCTTTTCCGAAATGAATATTCCGCCCTCCCGATTGCATTTTGCCGCCATGCAATTCAGCTTCACATAGTGATACAAAACCGTTGCTCCGTTCCGTCTTGACTCTACAAATGCCACACGGCTGTCGTTGTAAAAATTTGCGTTAATCTTAAACCAATAAAGCTCCATTAATTCTCCTTTTTTGTGAATTTAACTCGAATTAAACTCGGGATTTATGCAACATTTTCTCGCGTTTTATGTTACATTTGTGCGTCATTCAGCTTCCTTTTTCCCGAGTATCATACGTCTTTTATCCGAGGAACACAACCGATTTTCGGTTGTTTTTCCCTCGTTTTTTCCTTGTGAATTAATTATAACATAGAGCCATATAGGTTTGCATCCCGAAAAAATCCCGTCTTTGTCCCACCATTTTCCCACGTTTTTCTCGCCAAAATACCCCCTACAACAAAGTCAGAATATCACTTTGCAGATAAAAAAAGAGAAGCGTTGAAGCTTCTCTTTTTGAGGTTATGCCATTATCATCTTTTTAAGCTTGAGGTAGTCGATTGCGGTAATTTTACCATCACCTGTAACGTCGCAACGTTTGAATGAAGATTGCACATCCTTTAGGCTTTCTGTGGAAAGACTGCTGAAAACTATTTTCTTGAGCATGAGATAATCGGCAGCGGTTAAGGCGCCGTCATTGTTAGGGTCTCCGATTTTGGGAGTGTAGCCCCAATGAACTATGCTTTCGTCATGAGAAGGACAATATTCATCATTCAACCAATGCTCATCCCAACCCTCAGGCTGTGATTCTGCCTCGCAATAAATATCGGTAAGACTTGAACAGCTTTCGAAAATATTTGCTCCGAGATATTTAACTGAGGCGGGAATAACAATATCTTTCAGCGAAATGCACCCCGAAAATGGGCTGTTTCCCATTGAACAAACACTTTGGGGAATGATAATTTTTTGGACGTTTGAGCATCCTATAAATGCGCCGTCTCCGATATGAGTTATCCCGTCTTCTACTACTATAGATAATATGTCTTGGGTATAGGTTTCCCAAGGGCGATTGATTATAGTGTTATCCACAATATAACTGTCGGTTTCGCCTGTTCCCGAAATAATAAGTGTTTTAGAAGCTGTATAAAATGTCCAATCAGCATCCTTTCCGCAACTGCCCTCATAAATTGGGTTTGTATCGGATTTTCCTAATGTCATTACAGCGCAGTTGTTGGGCTGTTTTCTTCCGCCGTTGCCTAATATTGCATCTTGCCATTCCAACATACCGGGTTTGACATCGAAATTTTCCTGCGAGGCAACTGCATAAGAAAGACCGAACTGCGACTCGGAGCCCCAAGCGGTGATACCAAAATCAGAAGCGGGAACGGCAATTTCGTATGTAGTGGTGCTCGCTTCATCATCTCGGATAACAACCGCATTCCATTCATTTACAGAAATATCGTTTTCGTCAATGTCTGTGGGATAGTTTTGGATAGAAAGAGCAGACGTGCCGTCTTCTACAAGACCCAAGTATACTTCGAGATAGTTGCCGGAATAATTTTCTTCGAAAGCAGGATGATTGGGAACAAGCATGAACAGTAGGCAGGAATATTGCCACATATAGGGATAATCCAGTTCATTAAAGCTGCCGTCACCATTTGCGTCAGTCATGGGGAGGCTTGCGTGAACATCGGATTTGACAACCCAAGCCATGTAAAGGTTTTCGGCGTCATAAGCGGAATAAAATTCGACATCCCAGTTGTCATAGGTATCGAAATCATCAGTATCAGAGAATTGTGATTTGTTTTCGCTGTAGCTGTGCAAAGGGGTGTTTGTGTTATATTCGCCCGTTGATACGATACCGTCAATAATCGGAGCGTTTTCTGCAAACGGTATTTCTTGTGATATGTTTACATCCTCTGCGGCACGAGCAGGCAATAGCATTCCCAGCGAAAGAATTACTGTAAGGAAAATCGCTAATGTTCGTTTCATAGTTATTCACCTCATTATCATAATACATAATACATGGTATCACAAAGTGTGATAATTGTCAATATCTCATAACGAGATAAACTATAATAAAAACGGAGGAAGGAGAGGTATTATGCGTATTAAGGACCTGCGCGAGGACTCGGATTTCACGCAAAGCAGCATTGCGGAAATGCTTCATATCCGTCAAAACACATATTGTCAATACGAAAACGGTCAACGGCAGATACCGATTGATTGTTTAATAAAGCTTTCTAAAATTTATAACGTTTCGGTGGACTATATTTTAGGTCTTACCGACGTTAAACAACCATATCCCCGTAAAAAATAAATCTCCCGAGTTTTTGTTAAGTCGGGAGATTTTTTGTTTGTTGTTTCGATTTTGAAAAAGTAACCTTATACGTATCAAAGTAAAGATTTACATGTAGGGGAGGGGCTTTATGGGGTCCCCGAAAATCGAAGATTTTTGGGGTTATATGCTCCTCCCGAAAGCAAACGTTACGCGAAAGAAGCGCGGGCGGAGCAAGCCCCGCCCCTACGGTGGTATTGTTATTTTGATTTGAATAAGGTATGATTCTCGCGGATGAGCGGTTTCGATTTGAATAAGGTACGATTCTCGCGGAGAAACGGTTTCGATTTGTGAAAAGCACGATTCTCGCGGATGAGCGATAACGATTTGAAAGAACTACGCCGCGGGAATTAAAAAAATCGCGGGCGCTAAAAAATTTTACCCCGCTTTTATAAAAGCGGGGCGCGGGAACTAAAAGAATTATTTCATGAATCTGTCAAAGAAGGATTTAAGCTTGGAATGGTTCTTTTCCTTTGTGCTTTCGTTAAATTCCTCCAAAAGCTCCTTTTGCTTTTTGGTGAGGTTTCTAGGTGTTTCGATAACAACGGTTACCAAAAGGTCGCCTCTGCCCTTGCCGTTAAGCTTGGGAACACCTTTACCGCGGACAGCGAAGGTGGATCCTGTCTGGGTTCCCTCGGGAATGGTCAATTCGCCGTTTCCGTCGGGAGTGGGTATGGTGACCTTTGCACCGAGAACCGCATCGGCAAAGGTTATGGGAAGCTCGAGATGGAGATTAAAGCCGTCACGAACGAAAATATCGTGGCGCTTGATGGCAACCTGAATTATAAGGTCGCCGGAGGGGCCGCCGTTTTCACCGCAGTTGCCCTGACCGTGAACAACAATTCTTTGACCGTTGTCTATGCCTGCAGGTATGTTCACCTCGAGGGTTTTGTTCTTTCTTACGGCACCGTTGCCTCGGCATTCACGGCAGGGTGTTTTGATTGTTTTGCCCTTGCCGCCGCATTCGTCGCAGGCTTGGGTGCTTTGCATCATGCCGAAGGGAGTTCTGCGTTGAACATTAATTGTTCCTCTGCCTCCGCATTTACGGCAGGTTTCGGCAGATGTACCCTTTGCGGCACCGCTTCCGCCGCATTCCTCGCATTTATCTATTCTTGTAAAGGAAATATCCTTTTTACAGCCGAAAACAGCCTCGTTAAAGTCGATATTTATTCTTACGCCTACGTCCTCACCGCGCATGGGTGCGTTTGCACGCTGGCTTCTTCCGCCGCCGCCAAACATACCTCCGAACATATCGAAAATATCGCCCATGTCGAATCCGCCCGAGAATCCGCCTCCAAAGCCGCCTGCGCCGCCCGAAGGGTCAACGCCTGCATAGCCGAAGCGGTCATAATTGGATTTCTTTTCGGGGTCGGAAAGGATAGAATAAGCCTCGTTTACCTCCTTAAACTTCTCCTCGGCAGATTTGTCGCCGGGGTTGGCATCGGGGTGGTATTTTTTCGCCATTCTGCGGTAGGCTTTTTTTATTTCATCATCTGTGGCTGATTTGCTGATACCTAAAATTTCGTAACAGTCTCTTTTTTCTGCCATATATACTCCACGAAAAGAGAGGACGTAAATACGCCTCTCTTTTCTCTTATAACTTAGTTGGATTTGTCGGTGAAGTCAGCATCGTAATAATCGCCGCTTGCGCCATTATTACCGTTGTTGTAGTTGTTGAAATCATCGGGGTTGGGAGCGCCGTTTGCGCCGTTGGGGTCTGCCTGCTGATAAAGCTTTGTGCTGATTTCGTAAACAGCCTTTTGGAGTGCATCGGTGTCAGCCTTGATTCTGTCGGTGTCGTCAGCCGCAACGCTTGCCTTAAGCTTTTCGATAGCATCCTTAACAGGCTGCTTGTCGGCATCGGTAAGCTTGTCGCCTGCCTCGTCCATTGTCTTTTCGCATTGGAAAATAAGGCTTTCTGCCATGTTCTTTGCTTCAACAGCTTCCTTGCGCTTCTTGTCCTCCTCAGCGTGCATTTCTGCATCACGGATTGCCGCGTCGATAGCATCCTTGCTCATGTTGGTGGAGGATTGGATTGTAACATGCTGTTCCTTGCCTGTGCCCTTGTCGGTTGCGGTTACGTTTACGATACCGTTTGCGTCGATGTCGAATGCAACCTCAATCTGAGGAACACCTCTGGGAGC
>JAZSFY010000261.1:0-1694 GCA_045532415.1 Eubacteriales bacterium
CCTCAAGCATTATATGCAATTCGCTTGTTCCCATAAGCCATTGCTCTGTAACGGCATCCACGATTTCGTCCAATGACTTATATGTTTGACCTTCGCAATTATAGTAATACAATTCATCGCTGTTTTCGGCGATTTGATTATATTCGTATTCGGGTATCCAGCTGTATTCATCGCACATATCCCTGCCTGCGTTGAATAAACGATGGGTTGTTTCATCCTCGTCGCCGAAAAGAACATCGTCAAATGTAACGTCAACCACATACCATTTACCGTCAAGGAAAATGGTATTAAGCATATGGCCCTCGCCGGAATCGTCCACAGCGCTCATTCTTCCAACCTTAAAGCCTGCAATAGAGGCAAGGACATAGAATGAATCGGAATATCCCTGACAATTAGCAGAGCCATCGAGCAATCCGCCTATGGCTGTAAGATGGCGTGGAGGATCATTGGGATCGGGAACATTAACAAAGGGACTGTAATAGGTTATTGTAGAAGCAAGATAATTATGGAGATAAAGCTCTAATTCATAATCGTTTTCGCTTTCCTGATCTGCGGCGGCAACAAGCTCAAGAGCTCTCTCCAATGCAAGCTTCTCGTCATCAGTTAGAGCAGAATCATCACCGCTGAAAAATGCATCTACAATTCTGTCACCGGGAAATTCCATTAGCTCGATTGTATAATCATTGCCTATCCAATTATAGGTAACGTAAAACGAATTGCACATTCTGGCAACAAGCTCAGCATCAAATTCTTCGTCGCCCAAATATGTAAAATCAAAGGTTAATATATCCTTGTTTTTCATCTCATTGAGATAATCTCTCAATTCTGCAAGGTTGTAAATTTCCTTATAGTTATCGGGTTCATCGGGTATTGAAGGATCCTCAATGCTAGGTTCTTCGATGCTGGGCTCTTCGATGCTGGGCTCTTCGATGCTTGATTCCTCGATGCTTGATTCCTCGACGCTCGATTCCTCGATGCTTGATTCTTCAATGCTCGATTCCTCGATGCTCGATTCAACGTTGGTTGATTCTTGGGAAACAACGGAGGATTCAGAAGATTCGTTAATGTCTATTGATGTTTCTTTTGATTCGGACTTTGATGTATAGTCGCCGTCGGAAACGCATCCCGATAAAACAAATGACACAGCAACTATTAATGAAATAAGAGTAATCAAATGCTTTTTCATGGCTTATTCCCCCATAAAAATATAATCACAAAATATTATACAACACTTTTTTAAAATACTCAATAAGAAATATATATTTTAAATCGACAAATTCTGCACAAGGAAAAAACAGGAGGGGTGAATTACCCCTCCTGTGATGAAATTAAAAGTCGTTAATTTCGAGAAATTATTCAGCAGTTTCTTCTGCAACTGCTTCTTCTGCAACTGCTTCTTCAGCAGGAGCTTCGAGAAGAGCGCGGATGGAAAGAGAAAGTCTTCTTCTTTCGATGTCAGCAGCGGTAATCTTAACAGTAACCTTATCGCCAACCTTAAGAACGCTTGCAGGGTTGGAAACAGGCTTGTCAGAAATCTGGCTGATGTGGATAAGACCGTCGAAATCAGGGAAGATTTCAGCGAATGCGCCGAAAGGCATGATAGAAACGATAGTTGCATCAACTACATCGCCGATGTTGTAATTCTTCTGGAAGATAGTCCAAGGATCGTTTTCTTCGGTCTTGTAGCCGAGAGA
>JAZSFY010000116.1:0-4705 GCA_045532415.1 Eubacteriales bacterium
ATCGACGGTCATGATTTTGATGCTATTGACGAGGCTGTCAATAATGCATTGGCAAGCGACAAGCCCTCGGTTATTATCTGTAACACCGTTAAGGGCAAGGGCGTTTCATTTATGGAAAATAATTACACCTGGCACGGCAAGGCTCCTAAGGACGATGAATATGCAATCGCCGAAAAGGAATTGCACGATGCATGGGTAAAAGCAGCGGAGGATGTTAAAAATGGCTGAAAAAGAAGCAACAAGAGCTGCCTACGGCAGAAAGCTTGCCGAATTGGGCGAAAAATATGATTTCTATGTTTTAGATGCCGACCTTTCGGGTTCTACCCAAACTGCTGTTTTCGCAAAGAAATATCCCGACCGCTTTTATAACTGCGGTATCGCAGAAGAAAATATGATTTCTGTTGCAGCAGGTATCGCCGCAACAGGTATCCCTGCTTTTGCATCTTCCTTTGCAATGTTTGCCTGCGGCAGAGCTTATGAGCAAATCAGAAACTCGGTTGCATATCCTCACCTTCCTGTTAAAATCTGCGCTTCTCACGCAGGTGTTACAGTAGGCGAAGACGGTGCTACCCACCAATTCTGCGAGGATATTGCAATAATGCGTTCGGTTCCCGGTATGACAGTTGTTTGCCCTGCAGACTCTGCTTCCACCGAAGCATTGCTTGAAGAAATTGTTAACTACAACGGCCCTGTTTATATGAGATTAGGCAGATTTGCGGTTCCCCAATTCTATGAAAAGGGCGAACGTGAATTTAAGCTTGGCAAGGGTATCGTTCTTGCAGACGGTACCGATATTACCATTGTTGCAACAGGTATTATGGTTGCGGCAGCAATGGAGGCAAGAGCCGCTTTGGCTGCAGATGGTATCAGCGCCGCTGTTATTGATATTCACACAATCAAGCCCCTTGATGACAAGCTTATCAAGGAATATGCCGCAAAAACAGGTAATGTTCTTACTGCTGAGGAACACAACGTTGTTGGCGGCTTGGGTGATGCTGTTGCCGCTGTTCTTGCTGAAACAGGCAACGCAAAGCTTACTAAATTGGGAATTAACGATGTATTCGGTACAAGTGCACCTGCAGGCGCATTGCTTGAATATTACGAATTGAATTCCACAGGCATCGTTAAGAGAGTTAAAGCGATGCTTAATCGATAATAACAATAATACTTTTACAAAAAACCGCGGAAAATCGCGGTTTTTTGTGAATTGCGAGGTATTAATATGACAGTAGAACAGCTTGCTGTTGAATTAGATAGCATTATTTCTCCATCTCTTTCCGAGTCTTGGGACAACGACGGCAGAATGGTTATTCCGTCTCCCGACGCTCAGGTAAAAAGGGTTCTTTGTACTCTTGAATGCACAAGCAATTCTATAGAAATTGCAAAAAAGCTCGGTTGCAATGTTATTCTTACTCATCATCCCCTTATTTTCAAGGGTATTTCCTCTGTTACATCAAGTAATCCTGTTGGCAAGCGTATAATCCAATGCATTAAGGATGACATCGCTGTTTTGTCCTATCACACACGTCTGGACATAATGGAGGGCGGTGTGAATGATATGCTTTCGGGGCTTTTGGGCTTGAATAATACTCAGGCATTTATTCCCTACGGTAGAATCGGTGATGTTGAGGAGCAAAGCTTTGAGAATTTTGCCAATAACGTTTCGGAGAAATTAAAGGTAAACAACCTTAGCTTGGTAAAATCAAGAAATACCGTAAAAAGAGTTGCGGTTATATCGGGTTGCGGAAAGGATGAAATCAACGATGTTATTTCCGCAGGGGCAGATACATTTGTAACAGGCGAGGTTATGCACAATCACATGGTAGAATGTAAGGAATTGGGCTTGAACCTTATTTGCGGAACCCATTACGGAACCGAAAGATTTATTTCTTGGAAGCTTGCAGAAATAGCAAGAGAGCTAGGCTTGGAAGCAGACATATACGATTTTACAAAAGAGGAAGAATATGGCATTTGACGGACTTTTTTGCTCCGCGGTAGCAAATGAATTGAATAAATGGTCGGGAGCAAGAGTCGAAAAGGTTTTCCAAAGCTCGCAAACCTGCTTTTATCTCCAGCTTTATCACAACGGCGAAAGAGGAAATTTTGTTATTTCAGCCTCTGCCTCGCGTCCTATATTGGCAATAACAAAGGAATCGGTTGCACGCCCCGATACACCTACCCCTACCTGTATGCTTTATCGAAAGCATCTCCAAAACGGACGCTTGATTTCAAGCGAATGGGTAGAAAACGAAAGAATAATCAAATTTGCCTTTGATACTGCTGACGAAATGGGCTATATAAAGCGGAAATATATTTTTGCAGAAATGATGGGCAAATATTCAAATATTATCCTTACGGACGAAAAACTCCGCATTCTTTCGGCGTCCTCCCTTTCCGATATAACCTCAAGCGTAAGAAGTATTATGTCGGGAATGCCCTACGAATTTCCTCCCAAGCAGGAGAAAAGGTCGGTTTTTGAAACAACAGACGAAGAATTTCTCTCCCTTTGCCAAGAAAAATCGGGAATGAAGGCATGGGAATTTCTTCTCAAAGGCTTTCTTGGATTTTCGCCTGTTGTTGCAAGAGAAATTGCACTTATTTCATTGGGCACAAGCGATGCTTTGATTGATTCGGAATCGGGAAAATTACTGTTAAAGGGCTTTAATTCTCTTAAAAACCGCCTTTTAAAGAATGATTTTTCGCCCTGCGCTATTTTTGACAAGGACGGAAACGGAATCGAATATTCCTTTTTGCCTTTAACACAATATGAAAATCTAGGCGAAGCCAAAACCTACGAAAGCTTCTCTACCCTCTTGACCGATTATTTCGGCAGAAAAGAAGAAGCGGTAAATATCGGAAGATACTCCCATGACCTTGTAAAAACAGTAAACACTCATCTTTCAAGAGCCCAAAAGAAGCTTGTTTTACTTAAAAACGAGCTTGACGATTGCTCAATTATGGAATCGGTCAGAATAAAAGGCGATGTTGTTACCGCAAATATCTATCGAATCCGCCAAGGCGACAGCCAGGTTACAGGAATGGATTATGAATCGGGAGAGGAGATAACCGTTCCTCTCGATATTTCTCTTTCTCCCTCGAAGAATGCCCAAAAATACTATAAAAAATATCAAAAAATGAAGCGCGCTTCGATTATGCTTGCCGAACAAATCAAGAAAACCGAAGCAGAAGCAGATTATTTGGAAAGCGTTCTTTCCTTTATTGACCGCGCGGCTAATCCTCAGGAATTGACAGAAATCAAGCAAGAGCTTGCCGAAGGCGGATATATTGCCGACAAATCCCCTATTGCCGCAAAAAAGAAGAAAACTGCGGCAGCAAAGCCTCTTTCCTTCACCACAACCGACGGTTTGTTGGTTCGTGTAGGCAGAAACAACAAGCAAAACGATGCACTTACGGGAAGTGCAGAGCGAAATGAGCTTTGGTTCCATATTAAAGGCTTCCATGGTTCTCATGTTATTTTAACTCCCGACGGAAACGAGGAACCCAGCGACAGAGATTACAACGAGGCCTTGATGCTTGCCGCCTATTACAGCGAAAAAAGAGGAAGCAAAAATGTAGAGGTAGACTATACCCGTGTCCGCAATCTTAAAAAACCCAACGGAAGTCCCTTAGGCTTTGTGACCTATGAAAAATATTATTCTGCGGTAGTGGATGCTGTTCATCCCTATGAAAATAAGGAAAACTGATATGAGCCTTTTAGAAAGATCTCTGCCGTTACTTGGCGACGAGGGAATAGAAAAATTGAATAAAGCATCGGTTGCGGTTTTTGGTGTAGGCGGTGTCGGGTCATGGTGTGCCGAGGCTTTGGTCAGATGCGGAATCGGCAGCATTACATTAATAGACAGCGATGTTGTTTCCGAAACCAACCGAAACAGACAGCTTATTGCCTTAAATTCTACTGTTTCGATTTCAAAAACTCAGGTTTGCGCCCAAAGGTTAAGGGATATTAACGAAAATTGCAATGTTACTCCCATAGACCTTTTCTATTCCGCAGAAACAAAGGATAAAATCGACCTTACTGCCTATGACTATGTTGCCGATTGTATCGACACGGTCACTTCAAAATTGGTTTTAATAAAGGAAGCCAAGGAAAAATCTGTGCCAATTATTTCATCAATGGGAACGGGAAACCGTCTTGACCCATCGAAAATTATTGTTACCGACGTTTATTCCACCTCAGGGGACCCTTTGTCCCGTGTTATGCGAAAGGAGCTTCGTGCAAGAGGAATTGACAGCCTTAAGGTTGTATGCTCCACCGAGGAACCAAAGGCTTGCTGTCAAGGAAGAAGTGAGGAAACGCGCCGTGCAACTCCCTCAAGCGCGGTTTTTGTTCCTGCAACAGCAGGACTTCGCATAGCTTATGAAATTGTTATGGACATTATAAAATAAAAATCGACGCGTATGTCGCCGATTTTTATGTATTTTCTTTTATATGGTGACTTATGGCTAAACAAAAATGGAAGGGTGGAGATTTCGCTTCGCTCTCGATTGAAGCCTAACGGCTCCAATCGTTTTTTGTGAGTTCCGTTCGCTCGCGCCAAATTTTCCATAAATGTAAAATTTGCGAAACTCTAAGGTATAAAAATCGACGCGCATGTCGCCGATTTTTATGTGATTTCTTTTATATGGTGTCTTATGGCTAAACAAAAATGGAAAGGCGGAGCGCTGCTTTCGCCCTAGCCTGCAG
>JAZSFY010000160.1:0-2768 GCA_045532415.1 Eubacteriales bacterium
CTTGGCCTCCGACTTATTCACTTCCTCAATACGGTATTTACACAGCAGACATTATTTTTGAAATGCCTGCCGAGGGCGGTTTAACCCGTTTTATGGCAATGTATGCCGATTATACTGCGGTTCCAAAGGTTTGCTCGGTTCGCTCCTGCAGAAAATATTTTCCTGCAATGTCCGAGGGCTTTGACGCCGTTTATGTTAATTGCGGTATGAATAATGTTATCCGCGATTATGTAAAATCTCTTAATCTTACAAATTACGACGCTTATTTTGATTCAAGACTTTTCGAGCGTGACCAAGACCGCTTGAATGCAGGCTATGCTTATGAGCATACTCTCTATTTCGACGGTCCCCGTTTGCCCGAAATCATGGAGAGAGACGGCAAAAGAACCGATATCGAATCCGACAAGCAGGGCGCATTCTTTAATTTTAACGATATTAAAAAGCCTGTTAATCCCTCGACAATCCCTTGCGAATATGTGAGAGTTGATTTCGGCTATAACGAATCGGGCTTTACATACGACAAGGAATCCAACAAATATTTAAAGGATTTTAACGGCGATGCCCAAATCGACGGCAACAACGAATCCCAGCTTGCCTTCACCAACCTTATTATTCTCGAAACCGAAATCGGAAACGATGTAAACGGTATGCACAGAGATGTAAATTGGCATGGCGGCAGCGACCATTACGGATATTATGTTTCCAACGGCTATGTTCAAAAGATAACCTGGTCAAAGGCAAGCGAGGAATCCAAATTATTGCTTTTCGACCTTAACGGCAACCCTCTTTCTATTAATTGCGGAAACAGCTATATTTCGGTTGGCTTTGAGGGCGAAACTTATTTCAGCAAATAAAGTCTGTTGTGAAAGGTATTTTCATAGATGAACAACACAGATATAAAGCAATGTGAAAAATATAAAAAGTGCAGCGGATGTCAGCTTCAGAACATGGATTATGAGGAGCAGCTTTCCTTTAAGCAGGCTAAGGTTGTTAAGCTTTTGGGCAGATTTTGCCATATTGAGGAGATTATCGGCATGGATAATCCTCTCCATTACCGCAATAAGGCTCAGGGTGCGTTTACCAAGCTTCGGGGTCAGATTGTTTCGGGTATCTATCAGTCGGCGAGAAGGGCTGTTGTGCCTATGGATTCCTGTATGCTTCAGGACGAAACTGCCAATAAGATTATTGTTACCGTGAGAAAGCTTTGTGTAAGCTTTAAGATAGAGCCCTTTGACCAAAGAAGCGGAAAAGGCTTTATTTGTCACACTCTTGTGCGTAAAGCCGAGAAAACAGGCGAAATTATGGTGGTTTTGGTGACCGCAAAGGGCATTTTCCGTTCCAAAACCTCCTTTGTAAACGAGCTTTTGCGCCGTCATCCCGAAATAACCACAGTTGTTTGGAATATTAATGAATCCGACAAGGGCCTTATGCTTGGCGAAAAAAGCGAGGTTTTGTTCGGCAACGGATATATAACCGAGGAGCTTCTCGGCTTGAAATTCCGAATCAGCCCCAAATCCTTTTTTCAGGTTAATTATAAGCAAACCGAGGTTCTTTATAAAAAGGCTATTGAATATGCCGGACTTTCGGGCAGTGAAAGGGTTATCGATGCCTATTGCGGAACAGGTACAATTGGGCTTTTGATGTCCAAGAGGGCAAACGAGGTTATCGGTGCCGAATTAAACCGCGAGGCTGTAAGCGATGCAAAGCTTAATGCCAAGCTGAATAATATTGAAAACGCAAGGTTTTATGCGGTGGATGCAGGCAAATTTATGGATGGGCTTTCGGCAGAGGGCGAAAAGGTTCATGTTGTTGTAACCGACCCTCCCCGTTCGGGATGCAGTCCCCGATTTTTGAAAAGCTTGATATCCTTATCTCCCGACAAAATTGTTTATGTGTCCTGTAATCCCGAAACCCTCGCCCGTGACCTTTATACTCTCCGCAACGGCGGATATAAGGTTAAAAGCATCCAGCCCGTTGATATGTTTCCTTTTACAGACCATGTGGAGACTGTTGTTCTTTTAAGTCGGAAAGATGTCCACGAGCGAATCAGGTTTGATGTGAATGTTGAGGAATTGAATCAGATAAGTTAGTCAAAGTGAAGCGGAGGTGATACTGTGTTATTTCATGTTTTTAATTCTCAAGAAGAGAGAAGAGCATATGGTGGTTCCGCATTTATTGAAATTCAGTTTTGCAAATCATCTGCCAAAAGAAAAGTAACCGAACGTGTAGCACTGCGCAGTATTCAGCATTGGCAAATTGATTCGCTGTATGTAGATGATGAAGATTTATTTTACAACGAATACCGCTGCATTTTTGATACCATGGATATATTTGGTATGAATTATTACGGTGCAGAATTGATAAAACCCATTATTGAGAAACTCATCAAAGTGAAACCCAAGGATTATGAAATATTGGTTGAATGGCTAAATAAAGCAGAAGCATATACCGGCTTTTATATTTTAGGGTTATAATCAATGAAACGCTATCAAATTTCTGCGGTGGATATCCCACCTAAAGGCATTACAGACGAAAGCGTTGTTTGTTTGAGTAGGGAAAAGGCCGACGACTATATTCGTATTTCAGTTCATACGGAGGATTTGAAAGCAAAGGCGAACTAACCGGTAAACTGGAATATGTTGAGATAATCTGTAGAAAGGAGATGTGAATATGGTTCAAATAGAATTCTATGATGACGGCAGAGTTATTAAGGGCATTTTGCTAGGTAAATATCAACGGCCACACGACGAAGTCTATTCATATGAGAA
>JAZSFY010000012.1:0-2629 GCA_045532415.1 Eubacteriales bacterium
GCCAAAGCCTCAAGCGCCGAAACAGGGGCGCTGGGCTTCTTTTCTGCAAATGCAAGACCCTTATCGGTAGCTGCGCCGATTCTTACGCCTGTAAAAGCGCCGGGACCTGCGCTGTCCGCAAGAAGCTCGATATCCTTTATGTCGGCACCGTATTCCTCCAATGCTTTTTCAAGAAGGGGAAGTAATATTTCGCTGTGTGTCAGCTTATTTTTTACGGTGAAAAGGCTGAATTTGCCTAATTTTCCGTCATTAATCTCGGCAACAGCCGCCGAAGCTGTAATGGCTGTGCTGTCAAGTGCCGCTATCAGCATAATGTAAATCTCCTTCCGCTTTCACTTGTGGCTTCTATCTTAAGCTTAATTGCATCCTTGGGAATTTCCTTTTCAAACAATTCGGTCCATTCGGTTATGGTAATACCGCCCTGCTCTATATAATCATAGAATCCGGTTGAATAAAGGTCATCCTCGTCTGTAAGACGGTAAAGGTCGAAATGGAAGATGCTTATATCATTTCCTCGATATTCATTAACGATAGCAAAGGTAGGGGAGTGAACCAAATCAAGACATTCGGGACAAAGTGCCTTTACGATACCTCGTACAAAAGCCGTCTTACCTGCACCCATACCGCCGTATAACGCCAAGAAACCGCCGTTTCTAAGCTTTTCTGCAATGATTTTTGCAACCTGCTCTGTTTCAGCAAGGCTGTTTGATGTGTATATTTCCATAAAAACTCTCTAAATTGTTAATTTAACATTCGGCTCCGCCGATGCCCTTAAGAATAATTCTTTTCTTTTCGGGAGGAGTATCGCCTATTGTTACCGCGCGGAATAAATATTCCATGCCTGCCTGTGCGCTGTCAAGGTCTTTTGCCTGAAGGGTAGCCAACGCTTCGCCTTCCTCAATTCTGTCGCCGATGCTCTTGCTCAGAATAATGCCTGCTGTATGGTCGATTTCCTGACCGAGAACATACCGTCCTGCTCCAAGAACAGCCGCAGCCTTGCCAACCTCCATAGCATCGATTCTTGTTATATAGCCGCTTTTTTCGGCAACGAGCATTGCTGTAACATTGCTTTCCTCAAAAAGGCTTGTGTCGTAAATATATCTCTTGTCACCGCCCAAAGCCTCCACAAGGTCGGCAAGCTTGTTCAAGGCGGTTCCGTCATAAAGGGTTTCCTCAACCAAGGCAACGCAAGTTTTGTAATCGGCAACATTCGCCGCATAAAGCATATTTGCCGCTATTGTAATGGATATTTCGGTAAGGTTTTCGTCGCCCTTGCCCTCGAGTACGCGGATGGCTTCAATAAGCTCAACGCTGTTGCCTACGGCGCAACCCAATGGTGCGCTCATGTCTGTTATCAAAACAGCAGTCTTTTTCTTTTCTCTTGCGCCGATGCGAACCATCAATCTTGCCAATTCCTCGGCATCCCTTTGGGTTTTGCAATAGGAACCGCTTCCGCATTTAATATCAAGCACTATATAATCATTACCCGAAGCAAGCTTTTTACTCATAACGCTTGCGGCAATGAGAGGAATGCAGTTATCTGTGCAGGTAACATCGCGCAGGGCGGAAAGCCTGCCGTCTGCAGGAGCCAATCTTTTGCTTTGCCCTGCAATACAGAACCCAATATCCCTTACAATCTCCTCAAATCGCTCTGCGCTTATTTCGGTGTTAACACCCTTGCAGGCCTCCAACTTGTCAAGAGTGCCTCCTGTAAAGCCAAGCCCTCTGCCTGCCATTTTAGGAACGTAAACTCCCTTGTTGGTAGCGGCAACCATAGGACCCACAATAAGCGAAACCTTGTCGCCGACGCCGCCTGTGCTGTGCTTGTCTACCTTTTTGCCCTTAATGGAAGGCAAATCTCCGGTTTCGCCGCTGTCAGCGAGAAATTCGGTAAGAGTAAATGTTTCCTCCTCGGTCATTCCGCGAAACCAAATGGCCATAAGCAAAGCGGATATCTGATAATCGGGAATATTTCCGTCGGTTACACCTTTAACGAAAAATTCGATTTCTTCCTCGTTAAGCTCTCTGCCGTTCTGCTTTTTTGTGATAATGTCGTGCATTTTCAACATGGACCTGCGCCTCCTTTATATTATTAAGGGGTTCAAATCCATTATATCAAATACTTTCCTTTTGTCAATGTTTTTTAATGCCCGTGTTTTTTTAGTTCCCGCGATGCACCTGATTCAAAATGAAAGCGCTTATTCGCGAGAGTTGTAGTTTATTGAAATCGTTACAGTTAATATCGTAGAGGCGGGGCTTGCTCCGCATGCTTTTTTGATTCCGCGATGTAGTTCAACTGGTAATGTTTTGCTTTACCGCGCGGACGCTCACGGCACTAAAGAAAAAACCTTCGATTCTCTTTGTAACGATTTATTTAAACTATGTCCCACGCGAATGAGCGATTACGATTTGAACCGACTACACCGCGGGCGCTAAAATAATTACATGTCTTCTACAACGTCGAGAGCATCTTTTCTGGAGAGATTCAATCTGCCCTTGTCGTCGATTTCGGAAACGATGACCTTGATGGTGTCGCCGACGGATACAACGTCTTCAACCTTCGCAACACGCTTTTTGTCAAGCTGCGAAATGTGTACAAGACCTTCCTTGCCGGGAGCGATCTCGACAA
>JAZSFY010000297.1:0-2801 GCA_045532415.1 Eubacteriales bacterium
GGAATCGTCAATGCCCTTGTTGGGAGCATAAATACATTCCTCGCCCAATTTCTCGCCTAAAATAAAGGGCCAGATGTATTCGGCATTGTCATCCTCGGTTTCGGCACGGTAGGTTACCTGAATATCGCCGTTATTAATAGCCGCTCCGATAGAATCGGATTCGGGCATTTCAACGCCGGGCTTAATCTGAGAAACCAAATCGCCGATACCGTTTTCGCAGAACTTCTGCTTATATGTTTCGGCAGTAAAATGGTCAAATGCACAAACGAAGGGACGCTTGCTTACGATAGCGCCTGCTTCAATAAGGCAAACAACACCGTAGCGGTCGATAAATACAGAAGTAGGATAACCGCTTATAGAGAAGGTGTTGGACCAGGAGGAGGGACAAGCCGCCATTTTAAAGGAATAGCCATGCTGTTCCTGGAATCCCTTAACAACATTGTTATCCTCAAGGGGATTCAATGCGATAATTTCAATGTCATCCTTATATTCCTCGTAAACCTCGTTCATCAAAGGAAATTCTTCCATACACCATGAACAAGTGGTATACCAGAAATTAAGCATTACCATTTTCTTGGTTTTCAAAACCTCGGAAAGAGTAAGCTCATTTCCGTCAGGCGTCATAACCGTGAAATCGTACATTACATCTCCAAGCTCAATGGTTGCAGAGGAAAGCTCCTCGTCCTTAATGAGAGAGGGAGTAAGAACGATATCGGCGTTAATACCGTTAAATGAATATTTTTCTTGAACGTCATACCCTTTGGGGGCATCAAGAATTACGATGTGGTAATTGCCTCCCTTGGGCAGATTAAAGGTAACCGAGCCCTCGGAATTGGTCTTGGCGTAATCCTTCATGTCCTCGCCCTCGTATACATATACGTTGATTTCAGCCATAGGATTGCCGCCTGCATTACGCACGTTTACGCTATAAACACCCTTTTCACCGGTAACATTGCTTTGGTCGGAAACACTTGATTCGGTAGAGGAGCTTTCACCGCTTTGCTCGCCCGAGCCTCCTGTACAGGAAGCCAACGCAGAACAGCAGAAAGCTGCAACCAAAAGACAAGCAACCAATGTTAAAAGTCTATTCTTAGCAAGCTTAGATTTATTAACTTTTTTCATATTGCCTCCTTGGATATTATAAAATCGAATTACATCAGCCAAAAGATGAGAGAAATAATAAGATAAATAGCCAAAATGAAGCCAACTACAACAAGCATCGGCTTGAACATCATTCTGACGGCGCTCCAATAGGTTCTCCAAATGTCGCCTACCGAGGAGGTTGTACCACGCTTGGTCCAATTACTTCCCCCCGAAACATTTGACATATCGGCAATTGTTCTGCCGTCATCAATATAAACTATTTTTTCCTTTTTGCTTTTATCTTTTTTCATTAATCTCATCCCGAATGATGTTTATTGTTTTTTCTCAAGCAAATGGCAGGCAGCACAATGGCCGTTGCCGTAATCCTTATATTCGGGTGCTTCCTTACTGCAAATCTCCATAGCATGGGGACAGCGAGTGTGGAAACGGCAACCCTTGGGAGGATTAGCAGGAGAAGGAATATCTCCCTTAAGAATAATACGGTTCATCTTTTCATCGGGGTCGGGAGAAGGAATAGCCGAGAAAAGAGCCTGAGTGTAGGGGTGGAGAGGATTGGAGAAAATATCGTCCTTAGTACCAAATTCCACCATTGCACCCAAATACATTACACCGATTTTATCGGAAATAAACTTAACAACCGAAAGGTCGTGGGAAATAAACACATAGGTAAGGTTCATATCCTTTTGAAGCTGCTTCAAAAGGTTGATAATCTGTGCTTGAATCGAAACGTCCAAAGCCGAAACAGGCTCGTCACAGATAACCAATTTAGGATTAACCGAAAGAGCGCGGGCAATACAAATTCTCTGTCTTTGTCCACCCGAAAATTCATGAGGATATCTTTCGTAATAATAATCACGAAGACCGCATTTCTCCATAAGGTCGAGGACATAATCCTTAACCTGCTCCTTGGGAACGATATTGTGAACCTCAACAGGCTCGGAAAGTATACCGCCAACTGTACTTCTGGGAGGGAGAGATGAATAGGGGTCCTGGAAGATTATCTGCATCTTCTTGCGGATTTCACGCATTTCCGAGGACTTGTAATTTGTAATATCCTTGCCCTCAAAAATAATCTGACCGCCCGAGGATTCGTGAAGCTTAAGAATGGTTCTTCCGAGAGTGGTTTTGCCACAGCCCGATTCACCAACGATACCTAATGTTTCCCCTGCCTTAAGCTTAAAGGAAACACCCTCAACTGCCACCAATTCCTGAGTGACCTTACCTGTAATAGTCTTTTTCAAGGGGAAGCATTTACGAAGATTTCTGATCTCAAGAATCGCATCGGGATCAAATTCTTCCTGTATATCCTTCTTTTCGTCAGCCATTCTGCTCTGCCTCCTCTCCGTAAAGATGACAAGCTACAAAATGCGTGGGGCTAACCTGAACCATGTCGGGATAATCGCCCGAGCATTTTTTAATGCATTGAGAGCATCTTTCCTTGAAATAACAATAGTTAGGCATATTAACAGGGTTGGGAACGTTGCCGGGAATGTTAAACAAGGTTTCGCTGTCGGATTTTAATGTAGGCTTAGATTTCTGCAAGCCGATTGTATAGGGATGCATAGGATTGTGGAAAATCTCCTCAACAGTTCCCTTTTCAATAACTCTGCCTGCATACATAACTACAACATAATCAGCCATTTCTGCAATTATACCCAAATCGTGGGTAATAAGCATAATAGAGCCGTCAATCTTGG
>JAZSFY010000136.1:0-2406 GCA_045532415.1 Eubacteriales bacterium
TGTATAAGGCAAAATACTCTATCGCTAAATAAATAATAAAAGGGTTTGTAATAATATAACATTATTACAGACCCATTTGTTTGTTATTGACTTTTGACATAAAAGCGGTTATAATTTATAAGTGACACTTTATTTTAAAAATACCCAAAAGGGGGTTTCAATTTGACTGCTGTAAAAGCCTTGCAGAATGCGTTCAAATTCGACAAAGAAAGCCCTTGGCATTTTTACCGAAAAACTATTTTATGGTCCTTTATTGTTTCGGTTTGCCTTATGGCTCCGTTTTTGATCCATTCTTTAATAGTAACAGGTTCTGCCGTTTTCACATATTACGGTGACTATAATGCCCAACAGATTTGTTTCTATGAGCATTGCATTGATATGGTCAGAAGCGGTGATTTCGGCTGGGACTGGGAAACCGATATGGGAGCAAACTTTGTAGGTAGCTATTCCTACTATATGCTGGGAAGCCCTTTCTTCTGGATGATGTGTGCATTCCCTTCCTCTTGGGCTCCTTATTTAATGGCTCCCATGTATGTAGTAAAATATATATTTGCGGCTGTTTTTGCTTATGCATATCTCCAAAGATTTGTTAAAAACAAGGATTATGCAATTATCGGAGCAATGCTCTATACCTTCTCGGGATTCCAGATTTATAATACCTTTTTCAACCAGTTCCACGATGTCGTAGCCTTCTTCCCTCTCCTTTTGATAGGTATGGAGGAATATGTGCAAAACGACAGAAAGGGTATATTTGCAGTTGCAGTTACCTTAAATGCGATTATTAACTACTTTATGTTCGCAGGTCAGGTTGCCTTCTGCGTACTGTATTTTATAGCAAGACTTTCCACAAAATCCTTTAAAATAACCATAAAGAAGTTTATCGGACTTGTATTTGAATCGGTTATGGGATTTTTAATGGCGATGTTCCTGTTCCTTCCTGCGGCAAGTGCGTTGATGGGCAATGACAGAATTTCCAATTCCTATTTAGGAGTTTTGGAAACTGCCATTAATGAAATGCTCGAAAAGGATTGGACCGCCGCTTGGAAAAGCTTTAAGAAGCTTTTGGTTTGGGAAACAGGCGGAGATTGGTATTGGCAGAGATATGGACAGATATTTGAATCCTATTTCTTCCCGCCGGATATCCCCTCCAGAGTTAACTTTTTCCACGGTCATGAAACCCGTTGGGCTTCTATTTCAATGTATCTTCCCATGTTTGGTCTTTCCGGCGTTTTTGCATTATTCACCACCAAAAAGCGCGGTTGGCTTAAGGGGCTTATGATACTTTTGGTAATAAGCTCGTTTGTTCCTGTTTTGAACAGTATGTTCTTCCTGTTCAATTCGGCATATTATGCAAGATGGCTTTATCTTATGATAATGATGTTCTCCTTGGCAACAACAGTTGCTTTAGAGGACAACAGATGTACCTGGAAGATACCCAATTTTATAATGACTGTATTCTGCACAGGTATTGCAGTAGGCTTGGGCTTGATATGGCATGAAAACGATAAGGATGTGTTAACCCTCGGTTATCCTCCCTATCTTGCAAGATTCTGGCTGTATGTTGGCTTGGGCTTCTTGGGTATAATCCTTACTGCGTATATAATCCGCAAGTACCGCGGCACAAAGATGTTCGAGCGCGCTACACTTATTGCAGTTTCGGGTATGACCGTGCTTTACGGATGTATTCATATCGTAAACGGCAAAAGCTATGGCGAAAAGACCGAATATATGGTTGACCAAATCATCGAAGGTTATGTAGAGCTTCCTGATCCTCACGAAGAATTTTACCGTATCGACCAATTCCGTTCGTCAAGCATTTCTACGATTGACAACCTCGGTCTTTATTGGGATTATCCTACAATCGAAAACTTCCACACCGTTGTGCCTCCTTCTATTTCTGCATTCTATGACAAGGCATTGGGTGTAAGAAGAAGCGTAGGCTCCAGACCTGAAAGCGATCTTTACGGCTTGAGATCCTTCGCCTCGGTTAAATATTCCTTGATCGAAACAAAGGAAAACAAGAAAACCGTTACCAAAACAAAGAAGGACCCTGAAACAGGCGCAGAAACCAAATATAAGGAAACCGTAAAGGCTCACAATACCTACGGATTTGAATATTTGGAAAGCCAAAACGGATTTGATATTTATGAGAATAAGTATTATATCCCCATGGGATTTGCATATACAGAATTCATGACCGAAAGTGATTTTGAAACAAAATACACTTCTGAAACACGTCATGCATTGCTTTGCAAATATTTGATAGTTCCCGATAATATGGCCGATTACTATTCTCAGTTCATGACAAGAGTGTCTGCTGACAACGGCGCTCCTTCTAGCCAAACTGTATTTAAAGAAGCTGTTGCAGAAAGACAAGAAATGTGCTGTGACACCTTTGAATATACC
>JAZSFY010000246.1:0-2875 GCA_045532415.1 Eubacteriales bacterium
CGTTAGGACCTATAATGGCTGTAACACCGCTGTCAAATGAAATGCGGGTCTTTTCGGGGAATGACTTGAACCCATGCATTTCTATTGCTTTTAAGCGCATTTATTTATACACTCCTTATTTTTATTAAAGGGGAAAACTGAGGTCTATCACAGGGATAAGCCGCCACATCCAAGGCGTTTGTCTGTTGTTTGATTCTTTGGATGCCTGCGCCGTTATGACCTAAAAGCATGGAAATATCCCTGCTTCTTATTCCTATTTCGATTATCCTGCCCCTGCAATCCTTACATTCATCTGCAATTATATCGGTATAAACACGGCTTTTCACCAATTCGCCCAAGGCAGGATGGTTTGCTCCAAAGGGAGCATTTTTTAAATTCTCCGAGGAATGAAGCCCTATTCTCAAAACCTTCACTCCCGATTGGAAAAATATTCTAAAGGCTTTTGCGGTGCGCTCCACCGCTTCGTCAAGGCTTAGGGGAGAATATTCCCTGCTTTTTGTCATATTAAAAAGCTTGGTGCCCTCGAAAACCACGGTAGGATAGATTCTCGCTTCCCTTGCGCCCATGGCAACAATATCCTTGGCTGTTTGAACCTCGGATTCTATTGTAGCACCCGGCAGACCAATCATCATCTGTCCGCCAAACACAAATCCCTTTTCGGTTATAAGCCTTGCGGCTTCAAAGGAATGAGAAGCCAGATGCCCTCTCTCACAAGCAGAAAGAACATTATTATCTGTGCTTTGAACTCCCAATTCGATATTTGTAACTCGGTATTTTTTAAGTATATCAAGGATTTCGGAATCGATTTTGTCGGGGCGTGTTGAAATCCTGATGCTGTCGGCAACGCCTTTTTCAATATACTCATTGGCAACCGAAAGGAGAGCCTCCATTCGGCTTCTTTCAATCGCCGTAAAGCTTCCGCCGAAAAATGCAATCTGGCTTTCCTTAAACAAACCCTTTTCGGATTCCAAAAGACAGCGAAGCTCGGATATTTCCTTTGCTAAATCCTTTTCGGAATCCTGCCCTGTTATTTTGGTTTGAGAGCAAAAAACACAGCAATTCGGACAGCCTGCATGAGGAACGAAAAAAGGCAGATTACGATGGCTTTTCATCCAATTCACCAAGCAATATCAATGCTTCTCTTGCGGCAGCCTGCTCTGCCTCGCGCTTTGAACGGCCCTTGCCCTTGCCCAACAAGTTTGAATTGAGATAAACCTCATATCCAAAGGTTCTGTCGTGAGGAGGACCGTCCTCGGAAACAAGAGTATAGGTCAAAACCTCCTCGGGGGTTTGCTGAACAATTCTCTGCAGGCGGGATTTATAATCCTCTGTGCCTGCCTTAATAACCGTATCAAGCATATCCGAAATAAAGGGCAAAACAAATTTCTTTGCCGATTCCATTCCGCTGTCAAGATAGATTGCGGCAAGCAACGCCTCAAAGGCATCTGCTATTGTGCTTTTTCGATGTCTGCCGCAGGCTTCGCCCTTGCCCAAAAGCATATAATCTCCAAGCTCTATCATATTGGAGAAGGTTGCCAAAGTGTCCTCGCACACCAATGCCGCACGGGTTCTTGTAAGGAAGCCCTCGTCTGCATCGGGGAATTTATGGAAAAGAAACTCGGCTGTTATAACAGAAAGCACCGAATCCCCCAAAAATTCACTTCTTTCATTGCTTACCGAAAAGCCCTTTTTACGGTTTTCGTTGCAATAAGAGGAATGGGTTAACGCAGTCATAGCAAGGGATTTATCATGAAATATATAATTTATCTTTTTTTCGAGGAATTCAAGGGATTTTTCTTCGCTCATTATTTTTGCTCCTCGGATTGAATATTATCGTTCTTTTTTGCCATTGCGGCGGTGATTTTTTCAATAGTTCCACCTTGGCAATAAACCATAACCTGCTTTATTGCCGAACGGAAGGAATAGGCATCAGAGCTTCCGTGGGCCTTAACAACAGGCTTTGCCAAGCCAAGGAATGGCGCTCCGCCGTATTCAGCAGGGTCCAAGCGTTTTTTCAGCTTTTTGGTACGTCCCAAGGTTAATGCGCCTGCCAAAAGAGCATGAGGTGCGCCCTTGAAAATGCCCTTTATGGATTTGGACATAAATTTGCCCATGCCCTCAATAAGCTTTAAGGTTATGTTGCCTGTAAATCCGTCGCATACCAAAACATCACATTCGCCGAAGGGAACGGTTTTGCCCTCGCAATTACCGATAAAATTAATTGACTCATCTGCCGACAAAAGGGCAAAAGCCTCCTGCTGAAGCTGATTTCCCTTGTGAGGCTCTGTGCCGTTATTAAGCAAGCCTACACGGGGATTTTCTATGCCGAGAACATTTTCGGCGTATATAGAGCCCATTCTCGCATAAAGCTGCAAAACCTCGGGGGTCGCATCAAGGTTCGCACCGCAATCAAGAAGTATAAAGGGCTTATCAAGAGGAATAACCGAGCCTAAAGCGGCACGGCGCACACCCTTTACACGGCGTATTATCAGGGATGCCGCTGTAAATAATGCGCCTGTATTTCCTGCGCTGACCATAGCATCGGCTTTGCCCTCTTTACAAAGAGTTGCCGCCTTAACAAGAGTCGAATCCTTCTTTTCCTTCATTACGATACCCGGGTCGTCTGTCATTTCGACAACGCTTTCCCCTTGGCATACCGTTACATTCTCGGGAAGCGGAGGAAGCTCCTTCAAGGCATCCTCGGTTCCCACCAAAATCAATTCCAAGCCCTCGGACTTGAATTCATTGGCGGCAAGAATCGCACCCTCGGAAAGCTCTCTTGCAGGGTTATCTCCCCCCATTATATCAACAGCAACGGTTATCTTCATATTTATCTCCAAATCACAAGTCGGAGGCCAAGCGGGCTTAGGAAGAC
>JAZSFY010000319.1:0-1564 GCA_045532415.1 Eubacteriales bacterium
ACGATCCGACTTATTATTACAACAACGTTATCGCCGTTTTTGCTCAAATTGAATTTTGCCATACCGCTGCTTTGTTCAACCGAGATTGAATTTACGGATTTGTTTATGGTAATTAAATTGATACCCGACATAACCACCACCGCAAGAACGGCTGTGAGAAGAACGTTTTTGGTAACCTTGCTCCATTTATGAACAACGAAACACATAGCGATTCCTATTAGGCAAAGAACCACAACGTTGATAATTTGGTCGGATACTTCAAAGCTAAGTCCTTCGTCGTATTTTAATTGGTTGGAAATAAAGCCCAAATCCGTACCGAAGAACATATAGTTTACAACGGCAAAGCCGCTGAAAATCCAAAGAAAGCGTTCAAAAAAGATTTTAACTCTGGGGCTGGCAAGCCAATAGAAAACGCTGAACCAGATAACAAAGGTTCCGGTTGCCAATGCCGCCGCACTTACCACAAACCACATAGGGTTATGGAAATAGGTTACGTCAACGTAATCTTGGGGCGCCGCAGCGATAAAGTTTGAAGGAATCAACACGCCGATGAAAGCCGCCAAAAAGATTGCCGCCGTAACGAAAAGCTTTTTGTTGGGTCGGGATTTCAAGGGGACAGACTTTATATTCACGTTGTTTTTTATGACGTACAGGGGAATAGGATATTGGAGAATCACACCTATCGCCAAAACGAAATTACGGAAATCCTGGTCATCCTTAATTACCGTAAAGGCGGTTACGCACAAGGCAATACCTGCCAAGGACGCCATTATGGAAATAACCAATTGAGGATTTTTCAGCTTATAGAAAATATTTTTGAACAAGGAGAAAATATTGTTAAGTGTCCAATAAAATACAAGTCCCGCAGGAGAGGTATAGAGGAACACCAAGAAGAACAACGCCATTCCGTAAAGTTGGATTTTGGTTTTCAAGGGGAAGCCTTTAAGATAAAGTGCGCTGGAAATAATATTGATAAAGGTCATCACAAAGGGAAGCACGTTTATTGCCAAGCCGCCGATTACCAAAAGACCGTCGGGTGCGCCCAAATCGGTTATTGGACCGAGAGATGCGCCTTTAAGGGTAGAAAGCGAAGAAAGGAATTGGTAAGCCGCCATAAAAAAGGGGATTTCCAAAAGGAGAGAAACAGAGCCCTTCAAAACGTCGGTAGGTTTATAATTGTTTTGGCGATAATAGGTTTGAAGCATCATCATACGTTCATCGCCGGAGAAGGTTTTCTTTATATGGTTTACACCGTCACGGAGCTTTGCTTCGATATCACGGGATTGCTCTTGCATAGCATCGGCACGGCGATAAAGAGGAAGCACCAATATATTCATAACGAGGCTTAGAAAGATGATTGAAATTGCAGGGTTCTTTACAACTGCATGGGAGGATTGGAAAATTATTTCAAAGACCAATTTTAACGGCCCTATTAACAATCTTTCCAAAATCGAAAAGAACGACATTTTTATTTCACCTCTTTCTTTGTTATTTCGTCATATTTCGCCATAAGATAGTCGGCGGTTCTTTCGGCACCTTGAGAAAAATATTCCCAAGTTTCGTT
>JAZSFY010000040.1:0-4530 GCA_045532415.1 Eubacteriales bacterium
GCCTATGAGGGCACCGATAAGGTGATGAGCTTTACCGAATATGCTACAAAAAGCGATGATGCCTATAATCTTAAGGCGGAAATTCAATCGGACAAGGCTGATTACCTTAAAAAGCTCGATAAGCTTAATATCTCCTATGAAACAGGCGAGGATTATTCGGCTGTTCTTTCGGGATTTGAAATTGTTATTAAGGCAGGGGATTTTGCTTCTGCTTGCCGTGCCTTGGGTAAGGGCATGGATGTTATCGTAGGTGAGGAATATAAGCCTGCCGAAACACAGCTTGTGGAAAACAAGGTTAATGTTTTCGACACAGGTATTTTCGACAGCTCAAATTCGGGCTATGACGGCTCGGGTGTTGTTGTTGCGGTTTTGGACACAGGTCTTGATTCCAACCACTCGGCATTTTCTCCCAATAATTTCACCTCCACCAATTTAGGCTTGACCTATGAGGAGGTTGCATCTGTTATTAACGATACAGTTGCAAGCGACCTTGTTGACGGTCTGACAGTTGACGATGTTTTCATAAACAATAAGGTTCCTTTCGGCTTTGACTATGCCGATAACGATTCCGACCCTTATTCTACTCACAACAACCACGGTACCCACGTTTCGGGTGTTATTGTCGGTAACGACGATGTTATCCGCGGTGTTGCTCCCAACGCTCAGCTTGTTTCCATGAAGATTTTCTCTGACGTTGTTGATACAGCAAGAGCTGCATGGATTCTTGCGGCATTGGAGGACTGCGTTGTTCTCGGTGTTGACGTTATCAATATGTCCTTGGGCACAGCCTGCGGCTTTAGCCGTGAATCCGACGAGGAAACCCTTAACGGCGTTTATGACAGAATCCGTGAAGCAGGCATAAGCATGGTTGTTGCGGCTTCCAACAGCTACAATTCTGCTTACGGCTCCGAAAAGAACGGTAACCTTGCTTTGACAACCAACCCCGACACAGGTACAGTTGGCTCTCCCTCTACCTATGAAGGTGTTATGTCTGTCGCTTCCATCAGCGGTGTTGAAACTCCTTATATTAAATATAATGAAAAGATAGTTTACTTTATCGAATCTACAAACTCTGCCGCAAAGGAAAATAATTTCTTTGATACCCTTTTGGGCGATACAGAATCGGTAGAATTGGAATATGTTGTTATTCCCGGTGTTGGCCGTTCTGCCGACTATACAGGTATTGATGTTAAGGGCAAGATTGCCTTGGTTCGCCGCGGCTCCAACACCTTTGAAGAAAAGGCTATAATCGCTCAGGAGCAGGGCGCGGCAGGTATCGTTATTTATAATAATGTATCCGGTGATATTAAAATGAACGTGGGCGATGCAACTCTTGCGGTTTGCTCTATTTCTCAGGACGACGGCGAAATGCTTGCAGAAGCAGGCGGTGGCGTTCTCGTTCTTGCACGTTCTCAGGCTTCGGGTCCCTTTATTTCCGACTTTTCCTCTTGGGGCCCCACTCCCGACCTTCGTATCAAGCCCGAAATTACTGCTCACGGCGGAAGCATTCTTTCTGCTGTAACAGGCGGTGCTTATGACCGTCTTTCGGGTACTTCTATGGCTTGCCCCAACCTTGCAGGCGTAGTTATCCTTCTCAGACAGTATGTTGTTGAAAAATTCCCCTCTTTTGCAAATGATAACAAAAAGGTTAATGAAATAGTTAACGCATTGCTTATGTCCACAGCGGACATTGCTTTGGGTAAAAACGGCTTGCCCTATGCTGTTAGAAAGCAGGGCGCAGGTCTTGCAAACCTTTTCAGCTCTATTAACACAACCGCTTATCTCACAGCCTACGATAAAAACGGCAATCTTATGGACAAGCCCAAGCTTGAGCTTGGCGACGACCCTGCTAAGAACGGTGTTTATGAAATGAAGTTCACCGTTAACAACTTCGGCAGCGAGGCTCTCTCTTATGACATCGGCGCCTATGTTATGACCGAGGGTGTCAGCGAAACCAAGACCAATGCAGGCGAAACAACCATAACCGAAGAAGCTTATATTCTCGGCGGTGCAACAATCGAGGTTGTTTCGGTAAACAACGGCTCTCTTGACGGCAAGACTGTTACAGTTGAGGGCGGCAAGAATGCTGACGTTACCGTAAAGATAACCTTGAGCGATGATGACAAGAAATACCTTAACGATTCCTTTGGAAACGGTATGTATGTTGAAGGCTTTGTTACCCTTACTGCAACCTCGGGAACCGACATTGACTTGAACATTCCTTATTTGGCGTTCTTTGGTGACTGGACATTGGCTCCCTTGTTTGACTTGACATATTATGATACCAACGCTGACGAATTGGACGACGGTATTGATATTGAAGATAAGACAATGGCAGACGCTTATGCAACCCGTCCTATCGGCGGTGTAAGCGACGACTATGTAAGCTACCTTGGCTCCTACTATTTCCGTCAGGACCCTAAGGATATGGTTATTGCCGCAAACGAAAATTATGTAGCGCTCTCCAATCAGGTGGGTACAATCCATTCTCTCCGTTTTGTTTGGGCAGGCTTGCTCCGTAACGCCGCAAAGATTGAGGTTTCGATTACAAACGATGCAACAGGCGAGGTTGTATTTGAATGTGTAGATACCGATGTTCGTAAATCCTACAGCGACGGCGGTGCAATGATATATCCTGCAAACGTTGAAATTGAATTTGACACTACCGAATACAATTTTGCAAACAACAGCCAATTTACCGTTAAGCTTGTAGGTTATCTCGATTACGGTAACGGCGGCTTGGAAACAAACGAAAACAATGTTTTCGAATTTCCCTTGACAATCGACTTTGAGGCGCCCACAGTTACCGGTGTTGAATATTATTACGAATACGACAAGACCCTTAACAAAAACCGTCTTTACGCAGACGTTTTGGTTTACGATAATCATTACGCTATGGCGGCTCAGCTTGGATATATTACCATGGGCGAGGATGAAGACGGCAACGCTATGGCTGAGATGAAGGCATTCGAGCAATATCTCACTCCTATTTATTCCACCCGTAACAATACAACAAGGGTAACATTCGAGCTTACCGATTATATCTATGACATCAAGAAAAATGCAGTAACCGAAAACAGCTTTGTTCTTGCGGTTTATGACTACGCTCTTAACTATGCTACCTTTGAAATCGGTCTTCCCGATGACTTTACCGAATTTTATTTCGAAAGCCTTGAGGATGGATTGACACTCAGCCCCAACGAGGTTTACAAATTGGAGCCTGTTGTTCTTCCCTTTACCGAATGGTCTGAGCTTTTGAAATATACCTCCTCCAAGCCCAGTGTTGCAAGAATCGTAAACAACAAGCTTGTTGCTGTTTCCAGCGGTACTGCAATCATTAAGGCTCAGGACCCTGTTACAAACAAGTCTGTAACCTTTACCGTAACGGTTCTTGATGAGGACGACGAGGGCTATAAGAAGCTTGACAAGCCTGTAACCGATGTTTTCAACTTGGACGGATATACTACGGTTAAGGCATATTATATGGTAAATACCGATGACAAGAAAATCGGCGACACAGGAAGTATAAACTTCTTTGAGGGTGTTTATAGCCTTGAGCTTTATCCCTCTGAGGCTGTTACACTTAATTATTCCTTGGATTCCTATTTCCCCAATGACACAACAGTTGAATTTGAATCCAGCAACGAAAAAATCGTTAAGATAGATTCCTTCGGAACCGTAACAGGTGTTGAAGAAGGCTTTGCTTCGGTAACCATAAAGGTTATGCAGGACGGCGGCAGCACCTATTATTCCGAAACCGTTTCGGTTGAGGTTAAGGATCCTTATGTAAAGACAGGCTCCAGCCTAACTCACTATTACGGCAACGGCGGCTTGGTTGATATTCCCAAGCGTCTTTCCCTTACCGAAATCGGTCAGTTTGCATTCTCCAACTTTGAATATATTATGAAAACTCCCGAGGAGCTTGCATTTGACGATGCAGAGCAATCCAAGGCATGGTTTATCGGTGACAACACTATTACAAAGGTTATCATTCCCGAGGGCGTTGAAAAAATCAACTCCTATGCATTTGCTAACCTTACCGCTTTGGAGGAAATTGTTCTTCCTTCTACACTTCAATCTATCGAATACGGCGCGTTCTATGGATGTACTTCTTTGAAGAAGATAACCTTCAGCGGAGAAAACAACCTCCAGATTATTTCTCAGAACGCTTTTGAAAACTGCGACCTTCGCGGAACACTTAAATTAGATTCTATCTGCGTTATTTCCGACTATGCCTTTGCAGGCAACCAGAATCTGACCGGCCTTGAGCTTTCCGATACAGTTCTTTCTATCGGTCAATATGCATTCGCCGCTTGTAAGAGCCTTAAGAATATTACAATCAAGGCAGAAAAGGTTAAGTATGGCGCTTATGCATTTACAGGCTGTAAGGCGTTAACCTTCTTTGAGGTAAAATCCGCAGTTATCCCCGAGGGCATGTTCTATGAATGCGAAAGCATGGAAAATGTTATCGTAGGTGCCGACGTTAAGGATATCGGCGCATTTGCATGCAGAGATACCAAGATTAAGGAA
>JAZSFY010000159.1:0-2557 GCA_045532415.1 Eubacteriales bacterium
TCGGTAAAGCCCCCTGTGGAAGCCCCAATGTCAAGAACCGTCAAGCCCTCAACCGAAACCTTAAATTCGGTTAACCCATGGAAAAGCTTTTCCCCTGCACGGGAAACATATTTCTCCTCTTGGGTTACCGAAATTTCCTCGTCGCCCTCAATGCTCAACGAGGGCTTTTCCGCCTTTTTGCCGTTTATATAAACAAAGCCCTGTGCTATCGCCGACTGCGCCTTTGCTCTGCTTTGGAAAAATCCCTTTTCCACAAGAACAACATCAAGCCTTGCCATTAATTTCCTCCATTAGGTCAGCAATCTTTTCGGGAGAAAGCCCCAAAAGGTCGTAAAGCTGATTATTACTGCCATGCTGAGGGAAAATGCCGTCAATTGCCTTTATTCTGAATTTTCTGCCTTCAAGTTCGCCCTTTTCTGCCATAAGTGAAGAAAGCCTTTGGGCGATACCGCCGTTTTTAATGCCTTCCTCGGCAAAAGCAATATTCTTAATGCCCGAAAGAGCATTGACAATTTCATCATAGGGAAGGGGAGAAAGCTTTTTAAGGCTGATAACACGTGTGTGCAAGCCCTTTTCCAATAATATTTCAGCCGATTTAATAACATTCTCGGTTAATCTGCCGTAGGTTATTAATGCGCTCTCAGGCTTATCCCCAAAATCCTTATAATCAAGCTCATCCTTAATCTCAAATCCCCATAAATCGCTGTCTGTTGCCTTGGGATATCTTATTACAACGGGGCCTCTCGCATTAACCGCCTTTTCAAATGCCTCATCCAAAGCCTTAAAGCTGTTGGGAGAATAAAATTCTACATTGGGAATCTGGGAAATAAAGGCTGTGTCAAAAATACCGTGGTGTGTTGCGCCGTCATTGGCAACAAGACCTGCTCGGTCTAATGTAACGATTATATGTAAATTCTGCAACGCCGCGTCATGTATCATCTGGTCAAATGCCCGTTGCATAAATGACGAATAAACCGCGAAAACAGGAACCATACCCTTTGCCGCAAGACCGCAGGCAAAGGTAAGGGCGTGTTCCTCGGCAATACCAACGTCAAAGAACCTTTTTGGGAACCGTCTTGCAAATTCGCTTAATCCTGTTCCGTCGGGCATTGCCGCTGTTATTGCAACGATTTTCTCGTTTTTCTCGGCTTGACCGCAGATAATCTTGCCGAACCGTTCGGAATAGGATTCCATTCCGCCGCCCTTTAATTCACCTGTTTTTACATCAAAGCCCGAAACACCGTGGAACAAATCGGGGCGCTTTTCCGCAGGGGCATATCCCTTGCCCTTTGTTGTGCTTATATGAACCACGCTGCATTTGCCGTCGTCCTTGGCTTCACGCAAAACAATCTCAAGGTGCTTTTCGTCGTTGCCGTCCAGAGGGCCGTAATAATTCAAGCCAAACTGCTCAAAGAAATTCTGGCTAAGCGCAATCTTCTTAAAGCTGTTCTTAATCCTTCTTGCGCCCTTTATCAATCCGTTTCCGATAATCGGAGTTTTCCCAAAAAACCTCTTAACGCCGTTTTTCAGCCTAAAATACTTTGCGCTGGAGCGAACCTTGGAGAAATATTCGCTCATACCGCCAACGTTAGGAGAAATGCTCATTTCGTTATCGTTAAGGATGATTATAAGCTTTTCCTTATCGGCGCAGTTATTCAAAGCCTCATATATCATACCGCCGGTAAACGCGCCGTCGCCTACAACCGCCACAGTATAGGAGTCATCCCCCGAAATGGCATTAGCCGCGGCAATACCCGCGGCGGCAGAAATACTCGTTGAGCTATGGCCCACACCAAACGCGTCATGCTCGCTTTCGCTCATTTTTGGGAACCCCGATATTCCGCCGAATTGGCGCAATGTGGAAAATTGCTCCCGTCTGCCTGTTAAAAGCTTATGAACATAGCTTTGGTGGCCAACGTCAAATATTATTTTGTCCTTAGGAGAATCGAAAACTCTGTGAAGTGCCAATGTCAGCTCAACCACACAAAGGTTCGCCGCCAAATGTCCGCCGGTTACCGAAACCGTGTTCAGCAATTCGTTTCTTATCTCCTGTGCGAGAACCCCAAGCTGCTCCTGAGGAACCGCCTTTAAGTCCTTTGGTGAATTTATCTTTTCAAGGATCATTTCTCATTTTTACCCAAATATCGCGTCGGTGAATAAATTGATTTCCTCAATCCACCGACCGGCGCGACAAATCAGATTTCTCCTTTTATTTTAAAGCGCGATGTTACTCGCCTATCAACGTTATCATTGACCGCGCGAGCTTTTAAAAAAACTCGGCAAAATCTTTTAGTTCCCGCGGCGTACTTCATTCAAAACGTTACCGCTTCTTCGCGAGAATCGTAGTTTTTTTAAATTGTTACAGTTGAATCTCTACTTCAATACGCATAAGGTTACTTTTTCAAAATTAAAATAACAAAACAATCGTAGGGGCGGGGCTTGCTCCGCCCGCGTTTTTTTAGTTCCCGCGGCGTACTTCATTCAAAACGTTACCGCTTCTCCGCGAGAATCGTAGTTTTTCAAAATTGTTACAGTTGAATCTCTACTTCAATACGTA
>JAZSFY010000357.1:0-13908 GCA_045532415.1 Eubacteriales bacterium
TAACAGCATTTTTGAATTTAATTATTAATTTAATGTGTATCGTCCTCAAATTTGGGCTGAACCTTATAGAAATCGAGAACAGGAAGGAGAACTAACGCGGTCAAGCCTGCGTTAAATCCGCCATTATAAAGGACAAATCCACCATGCATTTCTGCTGTTGAGGTACAGATTATTGCGCTTAAGAAGCCTGCAAGTATACCAACCTTAATGCCGTATTTACCTGTAAATGCACAAAGACCTGTTGCAAAGGCAAGCCCGTTGATATAACCTTGTGTGGAAAGAGTCCAGGGAATTTCAAATCCGCAAACAGCGCAAATGGCGCAGATTATTGTAAGAAGAAGCACATAGCCCAATGCGATAGGCCAAATAGTTCTCGGCTGCTGACCGTCGGCTGAGAAGGTTAAAGCCGCAAAGACAACTCCGACCGTGGGGCCTGTAAATCCAACACCTTGAGGCAGGAAGGGGAATATTTCGGGTAAGATGAAAATTATGTTTAAATAAGCTAAAATGCAAAATCCGTAAACGCCGAAGTTTATCAAACAAACAGGCATACCGAATTTGTCAAGGAAGTCAACGCCGTAGCCTGCACTTTTCAAAAGCTCTCTATATCCGCGGAAGCTGTTTCGGTTCGAAATGTATCCTGCAATAATAGCGATCATAAATAAAACCGAGAAGAAAACATTCATAAATCCGCGGTAGGAATAGGTAAGGGAATAATATTCGGGATTATTGATTTCAATAACCTTAGGAGCATCAAAGCCTAAAGAACGGTACATAAAGGAATAAACAAAAATACCCATAATACCGATTGCAAGACCTGCTTTGTACATATTAAATCCGCGATGCATTTTTGTTGTACCGGGCAAAAGTGCAGGAACAACAAATCCAGATGCAATACCGAAAGCCAAGGCGAAAATTATACCGATTCCCGATACCTTGGGCTCATAGGCAACAAAGCTGTCGACAAAGGTATATCTGAAAACAAAGTCACTTATAAATGGACCTAATGCTGTTGAAAATAGGGCGATGTGTATAACCTCGCTGAAATGTATCTTTCTGACGATGCAGTAAACTGCGATACCTAATATAGGAGGCCACATATTAAGGAAGTTCAAGCCGTAAAAGCCGTGGGCGATAACAAGCATATATCCTGCAAAAACTGTTGCGTTAGCCTTGGCTTTGCTTAAAAATATCATCAGGTTGGCAGCCAAACCGCAAATAGCAGTATTAAAAAATGCGCTTCCTAATCCGCCTAATGCGAAATAATCGGTTACCAATTTCGAGGGAGAGGTAAGGATATGAAAAACATTCTCCCAAAAATCGGTTTCCTTGCTGTAATATGCCCCAATAGGTGCAGTAATCAAAAATGCAAGGGACAAAAATAATGTGTAATTAATAATTATCTTGTGAGCATTTCTCCAACGATGCTTATAAGCCTCGTAATAAGATTTATGCCTTTTGTGTCCTGTGTTTACTAAAAACATAATTTTCCAAACCCTAATATATATTTTTCAACAGTATTTGATATTATCATAAACATTACTCCAAATCAATGTTACTTGCTAACCAATTTTCAAGAAACTTAAAGCATTTTTGTGGGCTATTTATATAAATATAAATTTTTTCACCCTTGATTTATAAAATCACATGGTTTATAATATTTTCATGTAACAGAGGTGTGAATTATGGACATTAAAAAAATCGTTATTACAGGCGGTCCCTGCGGTGGTAAATCGACTGCAATGGGGCTTATAAAAAATGAATTTGAAAAGCTTGGTTATACAGTTTTATTTGTTCCCGAAACTGCGACCGAGCTTATAAACGGCGGTGTCGCTCCCTGGACAACGGGAACAGTTTTGGATTGCCAAATCGGCATAATGAAGCTTCAGCTTGCAAAGGAATCGGTTTTTCTTGAAGCGGGAAAGACAATGCCATGCGAAAAGCTTTTAATTGTTTGCGACCGCGGCGCAATGGATAATAAGGCTTATATCGATGACGAGGGCTTCCAAAGGGTTCTCCAATCGGTAAACGAAACCGAGGTAAACCTTCGTGACAGCTATGATGCGGTTTTCCATCTTGTAACAACAGCTAAGGGCGCGGTCGAATTTTACACTACCGAAAACAATACTGCACGAATCGAAACAGTAGAGCAGGCTGCCGCCTTGGATGATAAGCTTATTTCGGTTTGGACAGGTCATCCTCATTTGAGAATTATTGATAATTCAACCGATTTTGAAAACAAAATGAAACGGTTGATTAAAGAGATTTCTTCTTTTTTGGGCGAGCCCGAGCCTTTGGAGATTGAGCGAAAATATCTTATTGAATATCCCGATTTAAAGCATTTGGAAGCTCTGCCAAATTGCGAAAGAGTTGAAATTATTCAAACCTATTTAAAGCATCCTGACGGAACTAAATCCCGAATCCGTCAAAGAGGTAAAAACGGCGATTATATCTTCTTTGAAACCTCCAAAAAGGAAATAACTCCTGTTAAACGTATAGAAATCGAAAGAAGAATTTCAGAGAAGGAATATCTTTCCTTGATGAAGAATGCCGACCCTTCACGCAAGCCTATAATAAAAGACCGTTATTGCTATGCATACGATAATCAATATTTTGAAATTGATGTATATCCCTTCTGGAACGACAAGGCAATAATGGAAATCGAGCTTTGTGATGAAGCAACCGAAATACGTTTTCCTCCCGACATTAAGATAATAAGGGATGTAACGGCAGAAAATGAATATAAAAATTCCATCCTTGCAAAAATCAAATAAGGAGCAGCCAAAATGAAAGCCAACGAAGTTATCGATATCTTGTGCCAATACGGCAAGGATTTTAAATATACCGAAACCTGCGACACCGTTAAATGCGGAACTCTTGATAAGAATGTAACAAAGGTTGCAGTAGCAATGTTTCCTACAATAGATTTGGTCAAGGAGGTTATTGCATGGGGCGCCGAGCTTTTAATAGTTCATGAGCCTACATATTATAACCATTGGGAACACGCTCCCGAAAATAAGGTTTTGGCAGAAAAACGCGCTTTTCTTGAAAGCTCGGGCTTGACCATTTTCCGCTTTCACGATCATCCTCACCGTAATTATCCTGACCTTATTGCCGCAGGAGAGGTGAAATATATGAATCTTGACGGCGAGGTCACATTTAGAGGGGACGCCTTTGACCTAACCGAAATCAAGCTTAACAATCCTACAACACCTCTTGAGCTTGCAAAAATGATTGAGAAAAACTTAGGCATACAAAGAGTCAAGCTTTACGGTGCTATAAATGAGCCTTGCACAAAAATTTCTGCTTGCTTCGGCGCACCCGGAGATGTTTTCGATGTGCTTTCCTCTGATAATACCGAGGTGTTGCTTATAGGTGAATGTAACGAATGGGGAATGCCCGAATTTGTCCGCGATGCTGCTTCCATGGGATATAAAAAGGCGATGCTTGTTCTTGGTCATATCGGCTCGGAACGTGCAGGCATGGTATATACAGCCGAGCTGTTAAAGGAAAGAATCCCCGATTTGGATATAAAATATTTTGAATGCGGTGAATCCCACACATTCACTCATTAAATTGAAAAAGGAGCTGTTTGATCAGCTCCTTTAAAATTTTTATTTACTCTTAAAGATTTTTTGAATACAATCCGGAGTTCCCAAAACAAGCATTGTGTTTTCTTTGGAAAGCTCGGTAGCAGGTGTTATATTTACCTTCAGTTTGCCGTTGACTTTAATCCCCATGATATTTATGCCATAGCTTTTTCTAATGTCCAATTGTCCCACCGTTTTACCTGCCCAATTGTCAGGAATCTCGATTTCGAATATAGAATGCTCATCGTCAAGCTCGATGTAATCGAAAATATGGTCAGAACTGTAACGTATTGCAGTCCAATTTGCTAATTGTTTTTCGGGATAAACTATTTTATCCGCACCGTTTCGCAACAGGAATTTTGCATGAACCCCTCTTGAAGCTCTTGCAACAACAAATTTCGCACCCAACTCTTTTAATAGATCGGTGGTTTCTAATGAATTTTGGAAGCTGTCTCCGATTGCAACAATGCAAACATCAAAATTATCGATTCCCAAGGACGATAAAAATTCTCTATCTGTACTGTCTCCTATCAAAGCGTTTGTGACAAACGGAGCTACAGTATCCACCCGTTTCTCCTCCATATCTACCGCCATGACCTCATGACCCAATTCCGAAAGCTTAAATGCGATATGTCTGCCGAATCTGCCCAATCCTATCAGTAAAAATGATTTCATATTATTTCTCCTAACCTACCGTAATACTTTCCTGCGGATATTTAGACGCCTTTGCGCCTTTTCCTGAAATAGCTGCAAAAACAAGTGTAAGACCGCCCACTCTGCCGAAGAACATTAAAATTATAAGTATCAGCTTGGAAACAGCGCATAAGCTTGGCGTAATTCCTAAGGTTAATCCTACCGTTCCTATGGCCGATGCTGTTTCGAATAAGGCTGTCACAAATGTAACTCCTTCGGCATATCCGATTGCCATACTGCCTATAAGCGTAAAAGTAACATACATCATGAAGATGGCTGATGCATTTTTCAAAGTGCTGTCTGCGATTCTTCTTCGGAATACGCTTGCATTTTCCTTTTTTCTGAACACGGCAATAGCCGAGGCAATCATAACGGCCAATGTGGTTGTTTTCATACCTCCGGCAGTTGAACCCGGAGAACCGCCCACGAGCATTAATGTGCACATGAGAAAAACTCCAATTTCGCTTAACATACCGAAGTCAATTGTATTAAAGCCTGCGGTTCTGGTGGTAACAGATTGAAAAACAGAATTAAGCATTCTTTCTTTTAATGGCTGTTCGCTAAATTCACAGAAAAAGAAATAGATGGCAGGAATAACAATGAGAATACCCGATATCGAAAGAATAACCTTTGATTGCATTCTGTATTTGCGCAATCTCCACTTGTTTGTAATAATATCCTCCCAAGTGAGAAAACCGATACCTCCAATTATTATTAATGCCATTATGGTTATATTTACGAGAATATCATCTGAATACGAAGTAAGAGAAGAAAATTGCTCTTTAACTCCCATAAGGTCAAATCCTGCATTACAGAATGCTGATATCGAATGAAATATTGAATACCACATTCCTTTGAAAAAACCAAACTCGGGGCAGAATTTAAAAGATAACAGAATAGCACCCAAAGCTTCTATTAAAAAGACACCTTTTAAGATAAATCCGGTCATTTTAACGACTCCGCCGACTTTGGGAGCGGAAATTGCCTCTTGCATGGTGCTTCTTTGCATCAAACCAACCTTTCTGCCTGATGCCATTGTCAAAGCTAACGCTACTGTAACAACCCCCAATCCGCCTATTTGTATCATAAGAAGTATAATGAATTGACCGAAAAATGACCAATATGTAGCAGTATCCTGAACGATCAATCCTGTAACACATACAGCAGATGTAGAAGTGAACAGAGCATCTCCGAAATCGGCTCCGTTTCCGTCGTTTGTAGCAAATGGCAACATCAACAGCAAGGCTCCCAGAATGATAACACCTAAAAAACCTAAGATGATGATTTGAAAAGAGGCTATATGAGATTTTTTAAATAGCTTATACATATAAAGCTCCTCATAAAAGGAATAACTTATTATATCTTATTATCAAAGTAAATGCAAGTGTTATATGTTAATTCGGTACTTGCGAAGCGGATAAATATGTGCTATACTGAAATAAATGTATTTAGGAGTAGTTTTAAGTAATTATGAGTTTTCTTGAAATAGCAAAACAACGTCAATCCTGCCGTTCCTATAATGCCGAGAGGGAAGTGGAGGATGTAAAAATTAATGCAATTCTTGAAGCGGCAAGGCTTGCCCCTTCTGCCTGCAATGCCCAGCCCTATCATTTTACGGTATGCAAGGGCGAGAAGGCAAAGGAAGCCGCCAAGCTTACAATGGGAATGGGCATGAATAAGTTTGCATCAGATGCTCCTGTTGTTATTGTTGTGTCCGAGGACGATTATAATAAAACTGCCGCATTGGGCGCCAAGGTAAAGCATAACGATTATCGTTCAATCGATATTGGTATTGCGGTTGCTTATTTAACAGCCGAAGCCGTTTCCCAAGGCTTGTCAACCTGTATTTTAGGCTGGTTGGATGATGAAAAGCTTCGGGCTTTATGTGGATTAAAGCATCCCGTTCGTCTTGTCATAACCCTAGGCTATGCCAAGGAGGACGATAAGCTACGCCCCAAAAAGCGTAAAAGCATTGATGATTTGGTTACCGAAATTAGATGAGGTGAAAATATGATTAAAGGAATTGCCTGTAATGATGAGCTTTCTCTTTTAGGCTTTGGAATGATGCGCTTGCCAACCCTTGAAAACGGCAAGATAGATGAAGAAATGACTGCCGCAATGGTTGATATTGCTATTAAAAGCGGTGTCAATTATTTTGATACAGCCTATCCATACCATAATGGTGAATCTGAGGTTGTAACAGGTAAGATTTTGAAAAAATATCCCCGCGAAAGCTATCGTATTGCATCAAAATATCCGGGACATCAAATATTAGATACCTACAATCCTGCCGAAATATTCGAGGAGCAATTAAAAAAGTGCGACGTTGAATATTTTGACTATTATCTTCTCCATAATCTTAATGAGGCGTCTGTTTCTACCTATATGGATCCTAAATGGGGAATATTGGATTATTTCAAGGAGCAAAAGCGCTTGGGCCGTATTAAGCATCTGGGCTTTTCCTCCCATGGCAACCTTGAAACCATGAAAACCTTTTTGGATTATTGCGACGGTGCTATGGAGTTTTGTCAGATACAGCTTAATTATCTCGATTGGACTCTTCAATCTGCAAAAGAAAAGTATGAGCTTTTGACCGAAATGAATATTCCTGTTTGGGTAATGGAGCCGGTTCGCGGCGGTAAGCTTGCTAATCTTCCCGAGGAAGCCTCTAAAATTTTAAAGGAGCTTCGTCCCGATGAATCCTCTGCCGCTTGGTGCTTCCGCTTCCTTCAGGGGCTGCCTAATGTTAAAATGATTCTCAGCGGAATGTCCAATATGGAGCAAACTCTTGATAACCTTAAAACATTTTCGGAATCAAAGCCCTTAAATGAAAACGAAGCTGTAGCTTTGTTACAGATAGCCGAGGGCATGAAAAATTCGATACCCTGTACAGCCTGTGGATATTGTGTGGCAGGCTGTCCTATGGAATTAAATATACCTATGCTTCTTTCGGCATATAACGAAATACGCTTTTCTGCTAATGTTACCTCTACAATCAAAATCGAGGTTCTTCCTGAGGATAAAAAGCCTTCAAGCTGTGTTGGATGTAACGCTTGTGTAGAGATTTGTCCTCAAAAAATTGATGTGCCCAAGCATCTTGGGGATTTTGCCCAAAAGCTTACCGAGCTTCCTACATGGGCAGAAATATGCCGTCAACGTGCAGAAGCTGCCGCAAAGCTAAAGAATAAATAATCACGGAGGAAATGATAAAATGGCAAATGAAATTTTAAAAAGAAGCGACGTTCCCGTTGAAAATACATGGGACCTTTCCCAAATGTATGCAACAGACGAGGAATGGCTTGCAGAATATGAGGAATTGAAAAATATACCTTCTAAAATCGAGGGCTTTAAAGGCAAGCTTGGGGAAAGTGCAGAAAAGCTTCTTGAATTTTTCAAGCTTGATGACGAAATTAATGTGCGCTTAACACCCTTTTATACCTATGCAAACTGCAAGGCAGACGAGGACACCGCAAACGGTTATTATCAAGACCTTCGCGGCAAAGCAATGAGTACGATCGTTGCAATTTCGGGCGCATCCTCCTTTTCAACTCCCGAAATCATGGAAATTCCCGAGGAAACCATTAATTCCTTTTTTCAATCAAATCCCGAATTAGAAACCTACCGCCGTCCTATCTATCAAATAAGACGCCGTGCGGCTCATGTTCTAAGCCCCGAGGGAGAGCTTCTTCTTGCGTCTGCAGGGGAAATGGCTGATTCTCCCGACACAATCGGAAGCACACTTCGTGATGCTGACATGAAATTCCCCTCTGTAACAGATAAAGAGGGAAACAGTATTCCATTGACAAACGGCTCATTCGTTCCTCTCCTTGAAAGCGATGATGTTGATTTCAGAAAGCAGGTTTTTGAAGCCTACTATAATCGCCTCGGCGAATTTAAGAATACTATCGCTTCAACATTGGACGCTCAGTTCAAACAGCTTCGCTTCTTCTCTGAAGCAAGAAAGTATAATTCGACTTTAGAAGCATCCTTGGATAGAACCGAGGTGCCCGTTGAGGTTTACCACAACCTTATTTCTGCGGTTCATTCCAATCTTGATAAGATGTACGATTATGTAGCTCTCCGTAAAAAAGCTTTGGGCGTTTCGGAGCTTCATATGTATGATGTTTATACGCCCATAGTTTCTGATGCCGCATCCGAAATTTCCTATGAGGAAGCAAAGAATACTATTTTAGAGGCTCTTTCGGTTTTGGGCGAGGATTATATCTCTGTTCTTAAGGAAGGCTTTGATAACCGCTGGATAGATGTATACGAAAACGAAGGCAAGCGCGGAGGTGCATATTCCTCGGGAAGCAGCCGTCCTCATCCCTTTGTTCTCCTGAACCACAAGGATAACCTTGACAGTATGTTTACCCTTGCACATGAAATGGGCCATGCCCTTCATAGCTATTACAGCACCGAGAACCAGCCTGTTTGTACAAGCGATTATGTAATCTTTGTGGCAGAGGTTGCTTCTACCTGTAATGAGGTTTTGTTAATGCGCCACCTTCTTTACAAAACAACCGATAAAAAGGAAAGAGCATATCTTATTAATCATTTCCTCGACCAATTCAAGGGTACTGTTTACCGTCAAACCATGTTTGCAGAATTTGAGCTTGAAATGGGCAAAATGAGCGAAAGCGGACAGACATTAACAGCCGATGCATTAAGCGCAAAATATCATGAGCTTAATAAGCTTTATTTCGGTCCCGATATGGTTTCCGATGACGGTATCGCACTTGAATGGGCGCGTATCCCTCATTTCTTCTTTAATTATTATGTTTTCCAATATGCAACCGGATTTTCTGCTGCAGTTGCAATCGCTTCCAGAATTTTAGAGGAGGGCGAAAAGGCTGTGGAGGATTATAAAAAATTCCTCTCAGGCGGTTCAAGCACCGATCCTATCTCCCTTCTTAAAATCGCAGGTGTGGATATGTCTACACCCGATCCCGTTAATTCTGCCTTAAAGCTTTTCGGCGAATTGATAAAGGAAATGGAAGAGCTCTGTTAAAATATATATTAATTAAAAAATCAAGGCTTTCATTTTTGAAAGCCTTGATTTTTGTATTGTTTGGAATAATGCTGTATATTACTTTTTGATTTTAGATTTCACAAGCTTGACAATTTCGGAAATAGGCATAATCAATGCGCCGATACCGAGAGCAAGAGCATACTCCCAAAGCTCAATTTCAGCAAAGGAGAATGCGGTTCTCAAGAAGGGAACAAAGATAACCAATGCTGTCAAAATAAAGGAAGCAGCCATGGTCAACCAAAGAAGCTTGTTGTGACCTGTGATTTTAAAGATACTCTTTTCACGGGAACGCATATTAAAGGAGTGCATTATTTCCGCCATAGACATTGTAACAAACGCCATTGTTGTACCGAAATCTGCTTTGATTGCGTTACCGATAAAGAAGGATGTGAGGGTAAGGAGAGAAATGCAAGCGCCCTGCCAGATAACATCGATGCCCAATCCGCCTGCGAAAATACCTTCCTTGCTGTCACGGGGAGGCAATGTCATAACGTCGCCTTCTGCCTGTTCCATACCTAAACCAAGTGCAGGCAAGCTGTCGGTAATAAGGTTGATCCAAAGAATGTGAATAGGCTTGAAAACGGTCATGCCGAATAGTGAAGCGATAAATACGCTCAAAACCTCGCTGAGGTTTGAAGAAAGAAGGAATTGAATAGTCTTTCTGACATTGGCATAAATTCTTCTGCCTTCTTCAACTGCGCTTACGATTGTAGCAAAGTTGTCGTCGCCCAAAATCATGTCGGCAACACCCTTTGTTACATCGGTACCTGTAATACCCATGCCTATGCCGATATCAGCACTCTTAATAGAAGGAGCGTCGTTAACGCCGTCGCCTGTCATAGCGGTAATATATCCAAGCTTCTGCCAGGTGTCAACGATTCTAACCTTATGCTCGGGCTGAACTCTTGCATAAACAGAATATTTTGTGATATCTGTAAGGAACTGCTCGTCAGAAATCTTGTCAAGGTCTGCGCCGGTCATGGCTTGGCTGGCATCGGAAATAATGCCCAATTCCTTGCCGATTGCAACTGCGGTGTCCTTGTGGTCGCCTGTAATCATTACGGGACGAACACCTGCGGTTCTGCATCGTTCAACAGCCGCCATAACCTCGGGACGGACAGGGTCTATCATACCCGAAAGACCGATGAACACAAGGTCCTTTTCAATCTCCTCAGGAGCTTCAAATTGAGGAACAGTAGGATAAATGGCAAATGCCGCTGCCAAAACTCTGAGAGCCTTGTCAGCCATAGCCTTATTATGGGAAAGGATAGCCTCGCGTACCTTGTCATCCATTTCCTTTGTCTTGCCGTCAACGGGGGAAATATATTTTGTACATCTGGATAAAATTACGTCAGGCGCGCCCTTGGTATACTGAATTATCTTATCTTCGCCGAGAAAATGAAGTGTAGACATCATTTTTCTGCCCGAATCAAAGGGCGCCTCGGCAACTCTGGGCTGTTCCTTGGTAATCTTTCTCTTATCGATACCGTTTTTGAGAGCAAATTCCTGCAAGGCTGCTTCGGTAGGCTCACCTGTAACCTTGCCGTCTTCGTCAACCTCAGCATCGCTGCAAAGAGAATTACAGCTGCAAAGCAATTCAAGATTTCCGCTGAAATGCTCAACAACGGTCATTTTGTTCTGAGTAAGTGTACCTGTTTTGTCGCTGCAGATTATCTGGGTACATCCAAGTGTTTCAACGGCAGTTAGCTTTCTTATAATGGCGTTTTGTGCCGCCATTTTGGAAACACCCATAGAAAGAACGATTGTAACAACCGCGCTCAATCCCTCGGGGATCGCCGCAACCGCAAGAGAAATAGCAACCATAAAGGTGTCGAGTATTTCTCCGCCGCGTATCATGTTGATAGCAAAAACAATAGCGCAGATTGCTAAAACAGCAATTGTAAGAACCTTACTTAACTGAGCAAGCTTAACCTGCAAGGGTGTCTTTTCTTCGCCTGCATCGGTAATCGCCTTTGCGATTTTACCCATTTCGGTTTCCATAGCTGTTGCGGTAACAACAGCTTTACCGCGTCCGTAAACGATTGTGGTACCAGTATATACCATGTTCTTACTGTCGCCGAGAGGAACATTTCCGTTTTCGGATTCGAGAACATCGTCGGTTTTGTTGGAAGGAACCGACTCACCTGTAAGGGCAGATTCTTCTGCTTTAAGAGATGCCGCTTCAATCAATCTTGCGTCCGCAGGAACAGCATCGCCTGCTTCAAGCAAAATTACGTCACCAACAACCAATTCCTCGCTTGTTAATATACGTAGATTTCCGTCGCGCAAAACCTTACATTTTGCTTTTGTCATTTCCTTTAGGGCATCAATAGCTTTTTCTGCCTTGTTTTCTTGAATAACACCCAAAACAGCATTAAGGATAACAACAAAAAGAATGATAAATACATCAGCCAAGGATTCGTTTTCAATTAATGCTGTTACAAAGCTGATTGCGGCTGCCACCAATAAAACGATAATCATCGGATCGGCAAATTGCATAAGGAACTTTTTCCATATAGGAATTTTAGGAGGCTCTTCAAGCTTGTTTGCGCCGTTTTCCGAAAGCCTTTTTTGGGCTTCATCGCTTGTTAAACCGTTTTGGTTAGAGCCAAGTGCTTTGAAAACAGCTTCGATTTGTTCAAGGTAGTGCTTCATACTACATTGTCCTTTCGTTTTATATAATTATTTTATAAACAAAAAACAGCAAGCCCATTTATGGCGGTACTGCCATAAAAGTCTTGCTTAATAACGTCCGTCCGGGCAAAATAAATGCCGTGATGTCGAAGCGGTCGCGCACAATCAACGTGCAGCTACTCCCTTTTATTGGAAATATAATATCATAAATTATTTTATGTGTCAATAACCATTTTATGCATATTTTGTTAAAAATATTATTTCCAAGAAAAAATCCCCACCGATTTACTCGGCGGGGATATGTTATATGATTATTCTGCGGCGTAAACCTCAACCTCGTTAAGGAAAACAAACAAACCGTTGGGCTGGAATGTGAATTTAACATAACGTCCGGATTTTCCGGTGATGTCTGCACCCGACCAATAGATTGCTCTTTCGTCGCTGTCAATAGGTAACGATGCAACCTCGGTAAATGCGTTTCCGTCGGAGGAGATAGAAACGCTTGCGGCAATAGGAGCATTAATTCCTGCTTCTCCGCCATTGCAGATGTGAGCTCTCACACCTGTAAGGTCCATTTCCTTTCCAAGGTCGATTATAACATAACCAATACCGTTTTCTGTGTTCAACTGCTCTGCAGGAATATTGGAATTGAAGAAGGAAAACCATTTGTTGTCATAGGAAAGAGATTCTGCATATTTACCGTCGGTAAGCTTTGCGGTGTAATTGCCATAGCCGGTTCCAAGCAAGCCCGAAAGAGTATATTCGAGGTTAGCGGAAACAAGCTTGCCCTTCATTTCAACTTCTTCTTTTTTGTCTTCTTCAAAAAGGCTTCCGTCGGGCATTTTGGCGTCCTCTACAAACTTAAAGAGATAAATGCTTTCTGTGTGGAATTCGGTTCCTGCAGAAAGGGTTCTCTTTTTGGATGCGTTGAACTTGGTGAAATAAAGCTTATTGTCGGTGGTGTTCATATCCCAATAAGAGGTTTTGTAATCGTTGTCAGAGGTGTGACTATTACAGGAATCCTCAAAGGTTGTAACTCTAACATCAAATTGATATCTGGGATCGTTATATCCAAAAATAACAGCGCGGGTGGCAGGATTTCCGGTATAATGAGGACCGGAATAATCAGCTTTGCCGATTCTTGATGTCTCGATATTTTTGACAACTTCGCCTGCATTGTTATACATGGTACACCAAAGTCCATATTTCTTGCTGATAGGCAACATACAGGTATAAGAACGTCCCATTTGAACATCCTTTACATACTTATAGTCCACATTCAATTTAATTTGAGGACCTGTAAAGGTGTATTTTCTAACCATTTCCGCATAAACATCGTCATCGGTATAGGTCATGTTTTTATTGTTGTAATCGCCGATGCTGTCGCCGTTATCGTCGGGGAACCAAAGAAGCTTGGTCTTTTCGATAACATGAAGGGAATTGACTGTAACAGAATCGCCTACATTCAATTCGATTTTTTCTTCTGTTTCGGCATTGTAAAGCTCGAGGGAAAGGAATGCCTCGTTGCCATGGTTACCGCCCGACCAAACTGTTGTACCCTTAGGTGTTGTAGGCTGATGAACATATTCAAAATCGGTTGCGCCGATAGCAAAAGTATGAGTAGTCTTGTTATTGTCAACAAGCTTCCAGGACCAAAGGTTAAAGCAACCCCAAGGTCTTTCCTCCAGTGTTATGGTAAGCTCGCCTGCATCTGTTTGGCAGGACATTGCATATTTTGTCGCGCTGACCTTTTTAACTGTGGTAGGATGGGAGGTAATCTCCTCAGGTGCGCCAACCATTTCTGCTCTTTTGTAATTATTAAATCCCCAATATTCAGGCATGGTAACCTCCGGTTCGCTCGAAGCTTCGCTTGATTCATTTTGTGATTGCTCTGTATTACTGCTGACGTCATCTCCCTTTTGGCAGGCTGCCAATGCAGATGCAAGCAATAAAACTGCCAAT
>JAZSFY010000212.1:0-5931 GCA_045532415.1 Eubacteriales bacterium
GAGGGATTTGAACCCTCGCGCCAGTTGCCCGACCTACACCCTTAGCAGGGGCGCCTCTTCACCACTTGAGTACTTCTCCATAAGGTGAAAATGTAAATTTGTTATTTGATTCTTCAATTTGGACGGAAAGACCGTTCTCCCGTCCAAATTAAAGTTTGGCGGAGAGAGTGGGATTCGAACCCACGTGGGCTTGCACCCAAACGGTTTTCAAGACCGCCTCGTTATGACCGCTTCGATATCTCTCCATGTATACCGAATTTACAGATTGACTTGTTAAGCTTGCCGTACCGCGAGGCTCCGCCTCGTTATGTCCGGCTTGCGGTGCCCGCATTTTTGTTCGGCTCCGCTTTCCGCTTCGCCGCAAAAATCCGACCGCTGCGCATCGCAATCCTCGCTTGCTCCGTCCCTGACGGCGCTCGGCTTGCGCGACCCTTCGATATCTCTCCGAATTAGTCAGCCTAATTAGAATACCACAAACGCACACGATTGTCAAGAGGGTATTTTCAATTTGATTTTTGAAAAAAATTTGTTGAAATGTTATATTTTCTCTTTACAGATTTGAAATAAAGTTGTATAATTACTGTGAATACCGATGCGAAGACCTTTGCAACGGCGAAATAACTATATATTTTGGTTTGATTTTTCAATAAAAAGAATGTTTGACTTAGATATAAAACTTATCAGCCGAGTAATCGTGCTTTGCCTCGGGATAAAATAAATTTTAGGAGGCAAAAATGGGCTCTATTGAAATCGGCATTATATGTGCCGCTGTGTCTGCCGTCCTGTTTTTCTTTGTAGGATATATTGCTCGCAAGAAGATGGCCGAGAAGGCTATTGGAAGCGCGGAAGCGGAATCCAAAAGAATAATCGAGGAAGCTACAAAGGCCGCTGAAACGGCAAAAAAGGAAAAGCTTGTTGAAGCTAAGGAAGAAGCGCTTAAGATTAAGAACGATGCAGAGCGCGAATTGAAGGAGAGAAGAAACGACCTTCAGCGTTTGGAACGCAGAACAATGCAGAAGGAAGAAAATCTCGACAAGAAATATGAAAACCTCGAAAAGAAGGAAGAGGTTTTAAACGGAAAAATCCGTGAAAACGAAGAATTGAAAACCAAGCAGGAGCAGTTGGTTGTTGAACAGCAGGAGCTCCTCCAGAAAATCTCGGGTATGACAACCGAGGACGCTCGTAGCATGCTTATGGAGCGTGTTGAAAGTGAAGCACGACATGAAATGGCGATGAAATTGCTTGAGGTCGAGCAGGAATGCAAGGACAAGGCAGAGGAATCCGCCAAGAACATAATCGCATTGGCAATTCAGCGTTGCGCCGCAGACAGCGTTGCCGAGGCAACTGTTGCGGTTGTTGACCTTCCCAATGACGAAATGAAGGGTAGAATCATCGGACGCGAGGGCAGAAATATCCGCGCTATCGAAACCTTAACAGGGGTTGACCTTATTATTGATGATACTCCCGAGGCTATTGCAATCTCTACATTTGACCCTGTTCGCCGTGAGGTTGCGAGAATGACTCTTGAAAAGCTTATTTCCGACGGACGAATCCACCCCTCCAGAATTGAGGAAACCGTTGAAAAGAGTCGTAAAGAGGTTGAGGCTATTATTAAGAAGGAAGGCGAACAAGCCACCTACGAAACAGGAGTTCACGGTATTAATCCCGAGCTTATTAAGATTCTCGGTAGATTGAAATACCGTACAAGCTACGGTCAGAATGTTTTGAAGCATTCTATTGAGGTTTCCCATATTGCAGGCATGATTGCTGCAGAATTGGGCGTTGATGTTAACCAAGCTAAGCGCGCAGGCTTGCTTCACGATATCGGTAAGGCGATGACCCATGAAATTGACGGCTCTCACGTACAAATCGGTGTTGATGTTGCAAGAAAATATAAGGAAAGCCGCGATGTCGTTCATGCTATCGAGGCTCACCACGGCGATGTAGAGCCTCATACATTGGTTGCTATGATAGTTCAGGCGGCAGACGCTGTTTCTGCGGCAAGACCCGGTGCAAGACGAGAAAACCTTGAGACATATATCAAGCGCTTGCAGAAGCTTGAGGAAATCGCAACAAGCTTTAAGGGTGTTGAAAAGTCCTTTGCTATTCAGGCGGGCAGAGAGGTTCGCATAATGGTTAAGCCCGACGAGGTGAACGACGACGAAATGGTATTTATCGCCCGTGATATTGCTCGTAAGATTGAAGAAGAGCTTGAATATCCGGGTCAGATAAAGATTAACGTTATCCGCGAAATGCGCTCTGTGGATTACGCGAAATAATAAACGGAGTAATTAGATGATAAAAATTCTCGCGGTAGGCGATGTTTTCGGAAGCTCGGGCTTGGAGTTTGTCCGAAAGAATCTTCGCAGGATAAAGCTTGCCGAGCAGGCGGATTTGGTTATTGTAAACGCCGAAAACGTTCATGACGGAAGCGGGCTTGAGCCTGACGAGGCTGATTTGCTTTTTTCAAGCGGTGCCGACGTTTTAACAGGCGGTAACCATTCATTCCGAAGATATGCTGTTTTCGACCTTCTTGAGGACGAGCCTACGGTTTTGCGCCCCTTGAATTTTCCGCCCGATTCCCCCGGGAACGGATATTGCATCGTTCCTGTGAAAAACGGCTTGCGGGCGTTGGTTATTTCGGTTTGCGGTCAGGTTTTTATGGACCCTGTTGATTCACCGTTTACAACCGTCAACCGTCTGCTTGAAAGATTGCAGGGGCAATATGATTTTGCGGTGTGTGATTTCCATGGGGAGGCGACAAGCGAAAAAATGGCATTTTCCCATGTTTTTGACGGAAAAATACAAATCGTTTTCGGAACACACACTCATGTCCAAACAGCAGACGAGACCTTGACTCCCAGAGGAGGCGCTTATATAAGCGATTTGGGTATGTGCGGCTGTGAGGAATCTATTATCGGTGTCAGCTATGATACGGCAATTTCCCGTTATACGAAAAATGTCCGTACAAAGGGTATTCCTGCAAAGGGAAAGGTAACCTTGCGGGGCGCGGTTTTTACAATGGATGAAAAAACCATGTGTTGTACCGAAGTAAAAAGAATAAAATATAACGAAGGTAATTTAAAATGATTTTTAACAATTTGATGTTTTTAGAGGAAGCTCCTGCAGGGGCAGGCGTTACCGAGATAATTTCTCTTATTGTGCCTATGGCATTGCTTGCCTTGGTTTTCTATTTCTTCATTTACCGTCCTCAGAAGAAGCAGGAAAAGGAAACTCAGGACATGAGAAGCTCTATTGAATTGGGCGACGTTATTGTTACAACCGGCGGTATTATCGGCATGGTTGTTAAGATTAAGGACGATATGCTCCTTATCGAATCCGGCGGAAACAGAACCAAGCTTCAAATTCAAAAATGGGCAGTACATTCCATTCTCGAAAAGGCTAACGAGCCCGAGGAAAAGGAAGATTCCAAGAAATAATTCCCCGAAAGGCAAAAATCTCCTAAAAGGGATTTTTGCCTTTTGATATAATTTCATTACGAAAGGTTTATATTAATGAAAAAAAGCTTAAAGAGAAAATATGCCAAATTGCTTGTAAAGCAGGGAATAAATGTTCAAAAGGGACAGCAGGTTAATATAGTTGCCGATGTTGAGGCGGCTGAATTTGTGGAATTGGTTGCCGAGGAGGCATACCGCGCAGGTGCAGGAAATGTTCAGGTAGATTGGTCGAGCCTTCAGATAACCAAGCTTTCCTACCGTCACCGTACAATAAAATCTCTTTGCGATGTTCCTAATTGGAGAGTTGAAAAGAAAAAGCATGAATCCGAAATACTTCCTGCCTTTGTTCATCTTCTCTGTGAGGACCCCGACGGATTGGCTTCCTGCAACGCAGGCAAGATTCAGAAGGCAAGCATCGCTATATCCAAGCTTTTCAAGCCCTATCGGGATGCAATGGATAATAAATATCAATGGCTTGTTTGCGCTGTTCCCGGCAAGGCTTGGGCAAAGAAGATGTTCCCCAACGACCGTGCAAGCGTTGCTGTGGAAAAGCTTTGGCAGGCGATTCTGGCAACAGTTGATTGCCGTGAGGATAACGACCCGATAAAATCTTGGGAGGACAAGAATAATAATTTCCGCGCAAAATGTCAATGGCTTAATGAGCAGAATTTCGATTATCTTGAATATAAGTCCGGAAATGGAACCGATTTCAAATGCCAGCTTATGAAGGAAAGCATTTGGTGCGGCGGCGGAGAATATACTCTTTCGGGCGTTTATTTTAACCCCAATATGCCTACCGAGGAAATTTTCACAACGCCTATGAAGGGCAAATGCGAGGGCAGATTGGTTTCTACAATGCCTCTTTCCTCCCGCGGAACCCTTATTGAAAACTTTTATATCGATTTTAAGGACGGCCGTGCTGTTTCTTGGCATGCCGAAAAGGGCGAGGACGCATTGGGCAAGCTTTTGACAACCGACGAGGGCGCAGCAATGCTTGGCGAATTGGCTCTTGTTCCCACAAAATCTCCCATAGCCGAAAGCGGTTTGCTTTATTATAATACCCTTTTTGACGAAAACGCTTCCTGCCATGTTGCAATAGGCGCAGGCTTTTCGGGCTGTGTAAAGGGATTTGAAACCATGACATTGGAGGAAATTCACGCTTTGGGTGTAAACGATTCCATGATTCATGTTGACTTTATGATTGGTGCCGAGGATATGTCTATAACAGGATATAAAAACGGCGTCGCAACCCCCATTTTTGTTAACGGAAAATGGGAGGAATAAGTAATAAGTAATAAGTAATAGGTAATAGGTAATAGGTAATAGGTGGTCGAGAGGAGCCGTGAAACACAAATGACTACAACGCAGGAACCGAAAAAGCTTCCGATTGCTATACAATTGTATTCGGTTCGGGATGACCTTGAAGGTGATTTTGAGGGCACCGTAAGAAAAATTAAGGAATTTGGCTATGACGGGGTGGAGCTTTGCGGATTTTACGGCAAGACACCCTTGGAAATGAAGGAATTTCTTGATTCTGTGGGCTTGAAGGCGGTTTGCGCTCATGTTGGCATTGCCGAAATGCGTCAAGACATGGAAAAGGTTGTTGCCGATTATAAGGCTGTTGGCTGTGAATATGTTGCTCTCCCTTGGCTTCCCGAGGAGGATAGGCTTGAAACCGAAAAAGGCGGGGAAACAATCGCCGATATAAGCCGTTTTTGCAAAATTGCAAATGATAACGGTTTGCCCTTGTGCTACCATAACCATGAATTTGAATTTGTGAAAATGGATAACGGGGAATATGCCTTCGATTGGCTTTATTCAAGTGTACCCGATTTAAAGGTGGAGCAGGATGTTTGCTGGGTTTCGGCTTCGGGTGAAAGTCCTGTTAGATATTTGGAAAAATATTCAGGCAGAACGCCCCTGCTTCATTTAAAGGATTATGCAGGAAGCCGTATTGATAACAATTTGGAATTGCGTCCTGTTGGATATGGCGTTCAGGATATTAAGGGAATTGTTGCCTCGGCAGAAAAGAATAATGTTCAATGGTTGATAGTAGAGCAGGACTTTCCTTCCATGGATAAAACAGCACTTGAATGTGCAAAACTAAGCATAGATTATTTGAAAAATATTTGATGAGGTATTGAAAAATGTCAGAATGTACTCATGATTGCGCAAGCTGCAGCGCAAATTGCTCCAGCCGTGATCAAAAGCAGGCTATCCCTACCGAAAAGCTTCGTGAGGGAAGCAGAATCGGCAAGGTTATTGCCGTTGTAAGCGGTAAGGGCGGTGTTGGTAAATCTCTTGTAACATCTCTCCTTGCTGTTAATGCTCAGAGAAAGGGATTGAAAACCGCAATCCTTGATGCGGATATTACAGGTCCCTCGATTCCCAAGATTTTCGGTGTTAAGGCGGGCATCGAAAGCGACGGCGAGGCGATGATACCTGCTGTTACCAAAAACGGTATTAAGGTTAT
>JAZSFY010000216.1:0-1541 GCA_045532415.1 Eubacteriales bacterium
ACCTTCCACCTATAATTCGGATACTTATTTGTATGCAGATGAACATAATGTTGATAATGCAGACCTTTTAGATGCTTATGAATATACTTCCAATTTGTTCATTATGTTTATGGTTGAATATCTTGACGGTTATTTGGCTGATAACGGTATCAGCGTAACCGTTAGAGACCTTGGTTTTACTGCTTACGAATAATTTTTATAGTAACAAAATCCGATTTGAGTTAATTTCTCAAATCGCTTTTTTATATGTGATTAATCAAAGTGTTGACTTTAACAATAAATTCAATTATAATCAAGAATGGAAAGATATGAAAACAAAAATTGTTGGAGATAATTATGATTTCAAAAAATGAAAAAACGCTTTTTGAGTTTCGATATTTAATATTAATAGCGGCGTGCTTTTTCACCAGCTTTTTAAACGTTTATAAGGGCTGGAGTGAAAAGGTAAAATACCCCGGAATGCATCTTTTTCTTGTGGGTATGATGTTCGTTATGTTCGCCTATTTCGTTGTTTTTTGGAAAACAGGTGAATTTTCCGAGCGTCATATAATTTTTATGATATTTGCCATAGGCTTCGTTTTCAGATTGGCTTATATCCAATCCACAAGCCACCTTATCCGCCAACACGACGTAGGCGGAACAAACGGTCATTTGGCGGTTATCGAGCATTATTACAACGGTAACGGATTGCCTCAAAGCGACGTTAGAAAGCTTTGGCAATTTTATCAACCACCTTTTTGGCATTTTCTTTGTGCTTTGTGGCTTAAACTTCAAACCTTTTTCGGTTTTCCTTATGAAGCGGCGCTTGAGAATCTCCAACATCTTTCTTTGTTCTTCTCAAGCTTGATTATGATAGTTTCCCACAAGCTTTTCCGTCTTTTCAATCTCGAAAGATGGCCTTTGGTTATTGCTTGTGCAATCGTTGCCTTTCATCCCACCTTTATCATCCTTTCGGGCAGTATAAACAACGACGTAATGTCACTTGCATTTGCCTTGATTTCCTTGGTTTTGACCATAAAATGGTATAGAGAGCCTAAATATAAAACCATAATCCTTCTCGCCCTTTCCTTGGGCGTATCTATGGGAACCAAGCTTTCGGGCGGTTTTATCGCTTTGGGTATTGCAATAATCTTCTTGGTAAAATTGCTTGATAAAAATATCACCGACAAATTACAGCTTGTAAGCCAATTTGCTGTTTTCGGAATAATTTGCTTCCCCTTGGCTCTTTGGTGGCAAAATTACAACCTTTTCAAATTCGGTGTGCCTTTAACCTACGTTCCTCATCTTTCGGATAAAAGCACTCAATATATAGGCTTCCATACAATAGGGGAACGACTTTTCGATTTTTCATCCTTGGAATCAATCGGTGTTTACCCTGCAAGAATCCCGAGAGATTATCCCTTTTTTGAATATAATATTCCGTTGGGTGCGTTAAAAAGCGCAGTGTTTGGGGAATATTATATGGGCAGAGGAACAGGTTTAGAGCTTTTTGCGAAAATTCTTTTCTATTCCTCGGCTATACTTGCCTTGCTTTCGGTTAT
>JAZSFY010000122.1:0-9156 GCA_045532415.1 Eubacteriales bacterium
CATATTGCATAGTTATGCTTTGTACTTCTGTTGTTCAATTTTCAATGTCCGTTCGCACTCTCTGCTCGTCCTGCATTCGCTTTTGCGCTTGCTCTCTCGCAGACAGCTTTGCTATTCTATCACAGGAAAAACCAAATGTCAACCCTTTTTTTGAAATTTTTTCAATATTTTTTAAAAAAGTCCGAAAGCCCTTGCAAATACTAGGTTTTTATTTCAAAAAACTTTTTGGATTTTATGATTTTATATGTTTTTTACCTTTTGAAACGCAGAAAAAACTTCTCCGTACATATAAAGGGAGCCCAGCATTACAAGAGGAATATTTTTCGCTTTTGCATATTCAAATGCCGACCTTACTCCGTCATACACATTTTCAAAGCCTTGGGCATCCAAGCCTCTTTTGGAAAACTCCTCCGCCAATTTATCCGAAGCAAGAGCGCGAGGAGAATCGGGCGTTACAGTAAACACTCTTTCGGCAAGGGGAGAAAGCATATCGGTCATTTCGGAATAATCCTTATCTGCAAGGACACCCATTAAAAGGGCAATTTTTTGATTACCGAAAAAGCTTTTTATGCTGTTTGCCGCACCTGCGACACCCTGAATATTATGAGAGCCGTCGAAGATAACCGCAGGTTCACGGTTTAAAAGCTCAAATCTTGCTCTCCAGCGAGCCTTTTTCAAACCGCTGAAGATATGCGAAGTTCTGATGACGAAGCCGGATTTGTTCAGGAAACCAACCGTTTCGAGAACAGTAGCCGCATTTTCGGGCTGATAGGCTCCCAAAAGGGAGAGCTTTACATTTATATAGAAGCTGTAATCGAAATCCGAACCATCGATACCAAGCTTGTTGATTTTTAACGTTTCCAATTTGGTACGTCTGAATTCAGAACCGCATTCTTTCGCTTTTGCAGAGATAACCTCAAAAGCATCATCATCTCTGCCTCCGTAAACCACGGGGCAGCCTTTTTTGATTATGCCGGCTTTTTCAAAAGCAATTTCTTTAACCGTTGTACCTAAAACACCTGTATGGTCGAGAGCTATACCTGTTATAACCGACACAAGAGGCGATTCGATTACGTTTGTGGAATCCAATCTGCCGCCCATACCGACCTCGAGAACAACAACGTCGCAAGCGTTTCTTTTATAATACAAGAAAGCAAGGGCGGTTATTATTTCAAACTCGGTAGGCTTATCCTCCATGCCTTCGGCAATAGGCTTTATTATTTCAACAAGCTCGGCTAATTCCGAATCGGAAATAGGCTCGCCGTTTATGCACATACGCTCATTAAAGCGGACTATATAGGGCGATGTATACAAGCCCACCTTATAGCCTGCTTCTCTTAAAACCGAATCAAGCATTGAGCAGGTGGAGCCTTTACCGTTTGTGCCCGCAACATGGATAAATTTCATGCCCTTTTCGGGGTTGCCCAGCTTTGCCAAAAGCTCCTCTGTTCTTGAAAGCCCCGGACGGGAGCCAAGCCAAACAACCGAATGGATATATTCAAGTGCTTCGTTATAGGTCATCATAGCTTTACTTCCTTTCAAAGACGGCAGAGAGCCTTGGATTTTTTATTATTATATATATAATGTAGGCTTCTATTAATCCGATACCTAAATATAGGGGTATTCTCGGCAAAAGGAGAGCCACGGGATAGCCATAGAAATACCACAAGCCGATTGATTTTATAATCATGGAGCCGATTACATGAGAAGGCATTACCGTCAAAAGCACCGACAGAAAGGTTTTCTTTTTCAGAGGGCGCTTGCCCAAAAAGCCCGACAGAATACCGATTGATGCGGCGCCAAGGGTTATTAATGGATTGACGCTTCCCGTAAGAGGCGCAGTAACAAGGTCGGCAGCGGCGCCCACAGCACCGCCCCAAACGGGACCGAGAAGGACACCCGTAAGGAGAACAGGAAGGTTATCGAAGGTTATACGAATTGCCCCAAAGGTAAAATAGGTTTTACACACCATTCCGATAACAACGCTCATTGCGGTAAGCAAAGCGGCGAAAACCAGCTTTCTTAAATGAATTGTGAATTTTTTTGAATTGTTCATATAAAAAACCTCCTTTCCTGCTTATGCATACAGCAAGAAAAAGGAGGTCATTTCGACAGCCTTATGTATTTTTGCTCTATGAAGCGGGATGCAGGGCCCAAACCGCAAACCTTTCGATTTTTCGTCCGACAGACAACTCCCCGTTCTGCCGACACTTTACGAATAAGCCCTTACTCTTCAATTTGCCCCAATTATATCACCCGACCACCCTGCTGTCAATAGCTTTTTCTCGATTTATCTTCTTGAAAACAATCTGAAGAAGGGTTTTAATATTTTCGGGGAACGAAAGCAATAGATTTTCATATATATCAACTCCTATTTTATAAAAAGCAATGCTCCTGCGCCTACAATCAACGCCGCCTCGATACAAACCAAAGCACCTGTGGGCAAAATCAGGCAAAGCAAAACTCCTGCCCCAAAGGATAACGCAGACACTCCTGCGGTTTTTGCAACACATCTCATCGGAAATCACAGCCTTTCTTTTATATTTTATTCATAAAACCGAAAAGGGGTTCATATATATAACTAAAAAAAGAAAGGGCGCGATGAAAATAGCCATTACAATTAACGAAATACTTATACCCAAAAAGCTTTTCAGCGCAAAGCTTGACAAGGAGCTTGAATTTGATTCGGCTCTACCCGATTACTGTCCCGATATTGCAAGACTTATTAAGGTGGATTGCACTCCCTTTACCGAGGGCTGTAATATGGAAAACGGCAAGGTCGTTGTTAACGGCAAGGCGGTTTACGATGTTTTATACGAAACCGATTACAAAAACCGTTTGCGCTGCTGTACCTTTGCTCAGGATTTTTCGGTTTCGGTTCCGATTCCCGCAGGGGCGGAAAACCCCTATGCCTTTTGTAATTGCGGCTGCGAAAGAATAAGCTGTAAGCTTTTAAGTCCAAGGCGCTTGCTTTTAAAGGCATCCTTGTGGGCAGACATGACAATGGAAGGGGATTTGCCTGCCAAGGCATTGAATGTTGACGAGGGCAGAGATATTTTCTTTAAAAAGAAAACAATCGGCTTTGAGGGCAGAACCGCACTTTACAACGAAAGCTTTCATTTCAGCGATTCCTTGGGATTGGCACAAAGCGAAAAGAGCATCGGTGAAATTGTTTGCGGAACCGTAACACTCCAGCCTCCTCAGGCGGTTTATTCTCCCTCTCGGGCAGAAATTAAGACAACCGCCCTTGTTCATGCTCTTTGCGAGGAGGAAAACAACGAGGGCAAATATTTTATGGTTCTTAAATCCATTCCTGTTAACATCGAAATGCAGAACGATGCTATCGAGGATTTCAAGCATATTTCAGCCGAGCTTACAGCAACCGACATAGAGCTTGCTCCCGAATTGGACCAATACGGCGAAAGCAGAATGATTAAGGCTTCGTTTTCGGTAAGCGTTAATCTGAAAATCAACGAGCCAAAGGCTTTTACCGTGGCAGACGATATGTTCGAGAAGGAATTTGACAGCAGCTTTACCATGGGAACCGCAAAAATGCCTCAGCTTTTTGCTCAAACCGAAAGCGGTTTTTCGGCAGAGGGAAAGCTTCCTGTTATGAATCCCAAGCCCGAGGCTATTCTCGATGCAAATTCAAAGGATTATGGCGCAACAATAGAAAGAGCCGACGGAGGCATTAACGTTTCGGGCAATTTTATAACAACACTTCTTGCCGAAACTCAGGAGGGCATCTTCAGCTTTGACCATTCGGTACCCTACAATCAATTTGTGGCAATGGAATTGCCTAAAAACGGCGGAGATATTTCGGTAAAAACCTATCCTATGGAAACAATCGCCACATTACATTCCGACGGAAGCGCAACCGCAAGAATTATTGCAATAACCAAAATTACGGTTCATGACGAAGCCGAGGAGATTTTTGTTTCCGAGGTGTCAAAGCGGATTCCAAGAGAAAATGTTAAGGAAGGGGCATCCCTTGTTTATTGCTTCCCTCAGCAGGGCGAGGACCTTTGGTCGGTGGCAAAGCTTTACAGAGCATCACCCGAGGATATTTCAAAAGCCAACCCCAAAATTTTTGACGAAAGCGGAGCTATTATTTCCAAGGGCGAGCCTATTCTTATTAAATCATGATTCACCCTTTTGTATCATTTATAATATAATAATATTAGTGATACAAGGAGGGATCCAATGAAGATCGCCATAATCGGAGGAGATAAAAGAACCCTTTATGCAGGCAGGCTTTTGGAGGAAAACGGATTTGATTGCCAATGGTACGGATTTAATGACGAAATCTGTGAATGTTGGGACATAAAATGCGTTCCTACGGCAAGAGATGCTATTTCGAGGGCGAAAGCCATTTTACTGCCTCTCCCTTGGGAAAAAGAAGGGGCTATTAATGCTCCCCTTTCGGAAAAGAAAATCAAGGCAAGCGAGGTTTTCTCTTATATAGAAAGAAATTCACTTGTTTTGGGCGGTATGCTTCCCCAAAGGAACGAAAATACCATAGATTATTCCCAAAGAGAGGATTTTCTTCTTTATAACGCTGTTACAACCTCCGAGGGGGCAATCGCCTTGGCAATTTCGGAAACCGATTTTTCGATTTTCGGAGCAAATATAACAGTAATCGGCTATGGCAGAATCGGGGGATACCTTGCAGGATGTCTTAGAAGCCTCGGTGCAAACGTGACGGTAATATCGCGCAGCCTGAAAAGCAGGGCGCTGGCAGAAACTCATTTTATTAACGCGGTGGGCTTTGACCTATGCGAAGCACCGCTGAGAGAAGCAGATATTATCTTTAACACAGTCCCCCATAGGATAATCGGGAAAAGAGAGCTTGGCTGGATGAAAAAGGATTCTCTTATAATCGATCTGGCTTCTCTCCCCGGGGGAGTTGACGAAAGAGATTGCCAGAATACGGGCATACGGTTAATACGGGCGCTGGGGCTTCCTGCCAAAGCATCACCGAAAACCGCAGGCGAAACAGTCTTTAGGACCGTCCTTTCCATATTATATGAAAGAGGAATAACTCCATGAAGCTTCTTTACGCCATGTGCGGTTCATTCTGCACCCACAAAAGGTCGCTAAACGCCTTGAAGATTCTTGCAGAAAAGCATAATATTACCCCTGCCCTTTCGGAAATCTCCAAAAGCACCGACACTCGGTTCGGCAAGGCTCAGGATTTGCTTGGCTCGGTTATTTCCATAAGCGGAAATCAGCCGGTTTTGTCAATAAGCTCTGCCGAGGAAATCGTAACGCGAGGAAATTACGATGCTGTTATAATCTCTCCCTGTACGGGAAACACGCTGGCGAAGATTGCCAACGGTATAACCGATTCTACGGTTACAATGTGCGCCAAGGCGCAATTACGAAACCGCCGTCCTGTTATAATCGCTTTGGCAACCAACGACGGCTTGGGAGCAAATCTTTTCAATATTTCTCTAACCCTCGAAAAGAAAAACATCTATTTTGTTCCCTTCGGTCAGGATGAACCCTTCGGAAAGCCCAGCTCACTTATTTGCGATTTCGATATGCTGGAGGCAACATTGGAAAACGCGCTCAAGGGGATTCAGCTTCAGCCGATTTTGTTGAAATAATAATTTTTTATAAGAAGCCGTTAAAAAGACGGCTTTTTATAATGCATATAAATTAGCACCTTTATGACCGAATCGCTAAAATTATTAACAATTTAGCCTTAATTATTTTTGCAAAAGCTATTGACAATCGAAAAAAACAGGGTATAATAAAGGCGTAATTAGCAATCGGGTGTTGTGAGTGCTAAAAATTAAAAAGGAGCCACGGTATATGGAATTAAGCGACCGCAAAAAAGCAATACTTAAATCAATCGTAGATGCATATATCGCAACGGGCGAGCCCGTCGGCTCTAAATATCTTACAACAAACGCCGATTTCAATGTGTCAAGCGCAACCTTGCGAAACGAAATGAGCGCATTGGAAACCATGGGTTATCTCGAACAGCCTCACACATCGGCAGGCAGAGTTCCCACAGCAAAGGGATACCGCACCTATGTTGAAAACCTTATGGGCCGTTATTGCTTGGCAATGGAGGAGGTTGAGGTTCTCGACGAGGTTATCGAGAATAAGCTTCAGGAAATGTCGGCATTAATGGAGGAAGCCACTCATGCCCTTGGCGAGGTTACTAATTACACCTCATTCGCATTCATCGGCGGAAGCGGAAGCGAGGCAGACCGATATGAAACCTTATATATCGGCGACCACGATTTTCTTCTTATTATGATTTGTAAGGACGGCTCGGTTCGCTCCCGTCAGGTTAAAACCCAAGAGCCGATTACACCAACAGTTCTGGAAACCGCAAAAAACGCATTAAACAAATGCTTTGTGGGCATAACACCCGAGCAGGTTAATCTGAACATCGTTTTGGAATTCGAAAGCCAAATGGGAGAGCATAAATCCTTCTCCACAATGCTTTTGAGGGTTATAAACGAAATGTTCAATTCCTTCGACAGCGAAAAGGTTCATGTTGACGGCGTAACCAAGCTTCTTTCACATCCCGAATTTTTCAATGTTGCCAAGGTGCAAAGCGTTCTTTCCATGATTGAGGAGCGCAAGAGATTTTCTCAGCTTATGAAAAAGGCGGTGCCGGGGCAGACCAGCATTATTTTCGGAGAAGAAGCCGAGGATATCGCGCCACCGGGAACAGGCTTTGTTTTCCACCCTATCAGCATGGGCGGAAAGGTTGTCGGGGCTATCGGTGTTATCGGGCCCAAGCGAATGGATTATAAAAAGGTCATTGCCTCCCTTGATTATTTTGCAGAAGGGCTGACAAAAGGTAATGTCATAAACAACGATTTATTAATAGGAGAAGGCAATGAGCAAGGAAAAGAAGAATAATATTAATGAAGAAGCCGAGGAAATAAATTCCGAAGCAGAAGCAGAAACAAATAACGAGGCAGAAGCAGAAGAGCCCGAAGTAATAAGCAAAAAGGCAGAAAAGGAAATTCAGGCTTTAAAGGATGAAATCGCTGCTACAAACGATAAATTCCTCCGCTTGGCGGCAGAATACGACAATTTCCGCAAAAGAAGCGTAAAGGAGAAAAGCGATGCTTATGCCGATGCATACAGCGATGCTGTTAAGGCGATTCTTCCTCTTGCAGACAGCCTTGACAAGGGCCTTGAATTTTCGCCCGACGACGAAGGCTTGAAGGCGCTTTCAAAATTACTTACCGATATTTTCACAAAAATGGGAATATCCGAAATCGAAAGCGACGGCAAGGAATTTGACCCTAATCTTCACAATGCGATTATGCATGAGGATGACGAGAATTTCGGCGAAAACACAATTTCCCAAACCTTCCAAAAGGGATATAAGCTTGGTGACAAGGTAATCCGCCACGCAATGGTTAAGGTAGTGAATTAAATCCCAAAAATGTAGGGGAGGGGCTTGCTCCTCCCGCAAGATAACAGATAATAGATAATAGATAATAGATAATAGATAATAAATAAAACCAATATCCACGCGAATGAGCGATGACAATTTGAACAAAGTACATCGCAAGCACAAAAATAATCCAATCTATATAAAGGACGGTAATTAATTATGTCAAAGATCATCGGTATCGACCTCGGTACAACAAATTCCTGCGTTGCAGTTTATGAAGCAGGCGAGCCTACTGTTATTGCAAACGCAGAGGGCAACAGAACCACACCTTCGGTTGTAGCTTTCTCTAAAACAGGCGAAAGAATGGTTGGTCAGGTTGCAAAAAGACAGGCTATCACAAACCCCGACCGTACTATTATCTCTATTAAGAGAGAAATGGGTACAAATTACAAGGTTGCAATCGACGGCAAGAACTATACTCCTCAGGAAATCAGCGCAATGATTCTTCAGAAATTGAAGGCTGATGCAGAAGCATATATCGGCACAAAGGTAACTCAGGCTGTTATTACAGTTCCTGCTTACTTCTCCGATGCTCAGCGTCAGGCAACAAAGGATGCAGGTAAGATTGCAGGTCTTGAGGTAATGAGAATTATCAACGAGCCTACTGCGGCTGCTCTCGCTTACGGTCTTGATAAGGATATCGACCAAAAGATTCTTATTTATGACCTTGGCGGCGGTACCTTCGACGTTTCTATCCTTGATATCAGCGAAGGCGTTTTCGAGGTTCTTGCTTCCTCCGGTGACGCAAGATTGGGCGGCGACGACTTCGACCAAAAAATCATGAACTGGATTGCAGATACCTTCAAGGCTGAATCCGGAATCGACCTCAGAGGCGACAAAATGGCTATGCAGCGTCTTAAGGAAGCTGCAGAAAAGGCGAAGATTGAGCTTTCGGGCATGATGAGCACCAACATCAATCTCCCCTTCATCACAGCAGATGCAACAGGTCCCAAGCACTTTGACGCAACCCTCACCCGTGCAAAGTTCGACGAGCTCACCCGTGACCTTGTTGAAAGAACCATGGGCCCAGTAAAGCGCGCTCTTGCAGACTCGGGCATTTCTGTTAACCAGATTGACAAGGTTCTCTTGGTCGGCGGTTCTACAAGAATTCCTGCTGTTGCAGAAGCAGTTAAGAACTTCACAGGCAAGGAGCCCTTCAAGGGCATCAACCCCGACGAATGTGTTGCTATCGGTGCGGCAATTCAGGGCGGCGTTCTTAACAAGGACATCAGCGGTAATCAGGTTCTCCTTCTGGACGTTACTCCCCTTTCCTTGGGTATCGAAACCTTGGGCGGTGTATTCACAAAGATTATCGACAGAAACACCACAATTCCCGTTAAAAAGAGCCAAGTATTCTCTACTGCGGCAGATAACCAACCTGCTGTTGAAATCCACGTTCTCCAAGGCGAACGTGAAATGGCTGCAAACAATACAACTCTCGGCAGATTCTCCCTCGACGGAATCGCTCCTGCTCCCAGAGGTGTGCCTCAAATCGAAGTTTCCTTCGACATCGACGCAAACGGTATCGTAAGCGTTTCCGCTACCGACAAGGGCACAGGCAAGGAACAACACATCACTATCCAATCCTCCACCAATATGAGCAAGGAAGCTATTGATGCGGCTATCCGTGACGCAGAAATGCACGCTGAAGAAGACAAGAAGCGCAAAGAAGCTGTTGAAACCAAGAATATGGCTGAAAGCATGATTTTCCAATGCGAAAAGAC
>JAZSFY010000057.1:0-2562 GCA_045532415.1 Eubacteriales bacterium
ACGAAGCATTGCTGCACCCTTATGTACGTTCAAAGGGCTCCTTCGGTAAGGCGTATTCAAGAGATATGGCTTATGCTGCCTCACGTTATACCGAGGCAAAGCTGGCCCCCATTGCGGCAGAGCTTTTTGCAGATATTGATAAGGAAACGGTTGAATTTGTAGACAACTACGATGCTACAATGAAGGAACCGACCCTTTTCCCCGTAACCTTCCCATCGGTGCTTGTTAATTCAAATATGGGTATTGCCGCAGGTATGGCAAGTAATATTTGTCCTTTCAATCTTCGTGAGGTGTGCGAAACCACCATTGCTTATATAAAGGATAACGATATCAATGTTGCCGATACACTTATCGCACCCGACTTTCCCGTTGGCGGCGAGCTTTTGTATAACCGTGCCGCTATGGAGGAAATCTATCGTACAGGTAGAGGAAGCTTCAAGGTAAGAGCAACATATACTTATGATAAATCTCAAAACTGTATTGATATTAATTCAATACCTCCAACCACCACAACCGAGCAGATAATTGAACGAGTAATCGATTTAGTTAAACTTAAAAAGATTACCGAAATCAATGATATCCGTGATGAAACAGACCTTAAAGGTCTTAAAATCACAATTGATTTAAAGAGGGGAATGGATCCCGAAAAGCTTATGAAAAAGCTTTTCAAAATGACAACCCTTGAAGATTCCTTCGGTTGTAACTTTAATATTCTTATCGCAAATTCTCCTCGAGTTATGGGTGTAAAGGAAATTATCGAGGAATGGGTTGCCTTCCGCAGTGAATGTGTAAGAAACCGTGTTTTCTATAACCTGACCAAGGCAAAAGAAAAGCTTCACCTGTTAAAGGGCCTTGCAAAAATTCTTCTTGATATTGACAAGGCTATTAAGATAGTCCGCGAAACCGAAGAGGAAAAAGAGGTCGTACCAAACCTTATGATTGGCTTCGGTATAGATGAGGTACAGGCTGAATATGTAGCCGAAATCAAACTGCGCCATTTAAACCGTCAGTACATTTTAAAACGTCTTGAAGATGTTGAAAACCTCGAAAAAGAGGTTGCTGAAATGGAGGATATTCTCAACTCCAGACGCAAGATTCAAAGCATCATAATCAAAGAGCTTCAAGCGGTTGCTGATAAATACGGAATGGACAGAAAAACCGCAGTTGTAGAGCTGGATGCCTCCGATGATGACGGGGAAGAAGAGGTTATTGACGATTCTCCCGTTACGCTCTTCTTTACCAGAGACGGATATTTCAAAAAGATTCCGACACCTAATCTGCGTATGAGCGGTGAGCAGAAGCTCAAAGAGGGAGATGAGATCGTTCAAACGGTCGAAACAACCAATGCCGCAGAGCTTCTCTTCTTCTCAAGCGCACAACAGGTCTACAAGTCTAAAGCGTCCGATTTTGCAGACGGCAAGGCGAGTGTACTTGGCGAGTTCATTCCTGCTAAGCTCGGCTTTGATGATGCTGAAAATGCTATCTATATGGCAGTAGTTCAAAAATATACAGGTTTTATGGTATTCGTTTTTGATAACGGTAGGGTAGCACGCGTTCCGATGTCATCTTATGCTACAAAAACCAACCGCAAGAAGCTTATAAACGCATACAGCGGTAAGTTTACACTTCATACTGCTATTTACTGCGAACAGGAATGTGATATCCTGATCACCTCTACAAACGGCAGAATAATGCTTATAAATACTACCGCTCTTTCCGAAAAAGCGGCAAAGGATAACGGAGGCATTGCCGTTATGACCCAAAAACGCGGTCAGAGAATTTTCTCTGCGGAAAAATATGTAGAGGGGACTCTTGATAAGCCTCACCGTTTCAGACCCAGAAATCTTCCTGCGGCAGGAAACATTAAAAAAGATGAAGATATTGAGCAGATGACCTTCTAAAAAATACAAGCCGCTTAAATTCTTATTTGAACTTAAGCGGCTGTCGACTTAATGCAAACGCTTATTTTCATCTGTCGACAGTAATAATATGCCCCATAATATTAATAATATTATTAGGAATTATTTGACAAAAGAGCCTTTTTGATATATTATTAAGGCTGTTAATCTAAGTTTATGACTTTTGGAGGGATTGTTTTGGCTGAAGAATTAGCAAAAACCTATGACCCGGGCGAAGTTGAGGACAGAATATATAAATTCTGGCTTGATGGAAATTATTTCCACGCCGAGGTTGATGCCAATAAAGAACCTTATACTATTGTAATACCGCCACCGAATATCACAGGACAGCTCCACATGGGACACGCTCTTGATGATACTCTTCAGGATATTTTAATCCGCTATAAAAGAATGCAGGGATACAGTGCACTTTGGCTTCCCGGCACCGACCATGCTTCTATTGCAACCGAAGCAAAAATTGTTGAGGCAATGAAGGCAGAAGGTCTTACTAAGGAAGACCTCGGCAGAGAAAAGTTCCTCGAGCGCGCTTGGGCATGGAAGGAGCAGTATGGCGGAAGAATTATTTCTCAGCTTAAGAAATTAGGCTCATCCTGCGACTGGACAAGAGAGCGCTTTACACTTGATGAGGGCTGCTCCGAGGCAG
>JAZSFY010000190.1:0-3057 GCA_045532415.1 Eubacteriales bacterium
AGATTCCATACAGGGAATGTCTCGAATTTTGCATATCCTGCTTTAACACCTCTCAGGTTATCGTGGTAAAGCTGAGAAAGGCAGGTTGCCATTTTTCCGCTTCCGGGACCAGGTGCTGTTATAACAACCAGGCGACGGGAGGTTTCGATAAAATCGTTTCGACCAAAGCCGTCCTCGCTTACAATATGCTTAATATTAGAGGGATAGCCCTCGATATGATAATGCTTGTATGTAGTTACACCCAAATTTTCAAGGCGCTTTTGGAAGGCAACCACAGCAGGCTGAGCATTGTATTGAGTTAAAACAACGCTTCCGACGAAAAGACCGCAGGAACGGAAAGCATCAATAAGGCGGAGAACATCCTGATCATAGGTTATACCCAAATCACCACGAACCTTATTCTTCTCGATATCGTTACTGCTGATTACAATAACAATTTCTGCTTCATCCTTCATTTCGGTAAGCATATCGATTTTTATTCCCGGCTTGAACCCAGGAAGAACACGGGAAGCATGGTAGTCATCAAAAAGCTTGCCGCCAAACTCCAGATAAAGCTTGCCTCCGAATTTTTCTATACGCTCGCGAATATGCCTTGTTTGCAATTCTACATATTTTTCACAATCAAAACCGATCTTGTTCATCTTAATACCCCTGAATTATTTGCTAAAGAGAAATTCGGACAAATCAATTAATGAGGAAAACACATTTCTGCCCGAGGCTTTCAATGCTTTTTCACATTGATGTCCGCAGGAAACCAAAGCGCAATCTGCATTAACGCGATCAGCAACCTGACTATCGTGAACCATATCGCCCACAAACAGAATTTGTTCCTTCGGTATCCCATTATTATTAATATATGCTGCAGTCCTTTGGGCTTTACTTCCCACATAACAATCGGAAGCGCCGAGAACCGCATCGAAATATTTTTCCAATCCGTATTTCTTTAAATACGGAATTATAAGCTCGTTATGGCTTGATGAGAAGATATATTGCTTTACGCCGTTTGCCGCAAGCGTTTCAAGAAGCTCTAAAGCGCCGTCTGCCAAGGGACATTTTCTAAGATTCTTTTCCCACAAATCGTTAAATTCAACCGAAATATCATCCATGCTTTCCTTTGACATATCCATAACCCTATCATAAAAACGGATTATCGGAACATCAATATATTCACGGTATTGGTCAAAGGTGATATTAGGCAGATTACGGGAATTTAGCATTAAATTAACTGCCGAAAATGCAGAATCGGCATCGTCAAACAACGTACCGTTCCAATCCCAAAAGACAAATTTATACTTCATGGCAAAAATCTCCTCAATATAAGATATTAACACATTTGAAATAGTTTTTCAACAGTTTTTGAGCATTGAAGCAGAAATTTTCCACACCTTTTTTACAAAGAAAGAGCCTGCGGATAAAGATAACCGCAAGCTCTTTTGAAGCATTATTACTGTTTCTTTTCGTCTTTTGCTTTTAAAGCACGCTCAAGCCAAATAACACCGATTTCAAATGCATCGTAAAAGTTTCTCTTTTCGCATTGCTTGACAACCTTTTCGTTAAAGGAAATGTCGTCATCGGTATTTTGTATTTGAACAAGAACCTTGGTCGCAACCTCTAAATCGCCAACCTTCTTTGTGTCAAGAATATTCATAAAAAGAATATATTTATCGTCGGGATAACCGTAAAACACAAATCTGCCCTGACGTACAAGAGGCTTACCCTTATACATTAATGTTTTGATCTGGGACATTGGAATATAATCAGCCTTTCTTCTTGCTATCGGTGTTAATGAAATCTTCTACAAGAGTACGCAAAAGCTCATCGCGGTCTATCTTGGAGATGATCGCACGGGAGTTATTATAGTTGGTGATGTAGGTAGGATCCTCAGAAACGATATAACCCACGATTTGGTTTATAGGATTATAGCCCTTTTCTACGAGAGAATCGTAAACGCTTTGAAGCTTTTCGCGCAAAACTTCCTTACTTTGGTCCTGAACAGTAAACATCAATGTTTTTGATCTGTTGTCTACCGGTTTTCTATTATCCTGCATTTTCAACCCTCCTAACCGATTTATGAAGCAGTTTGAAATAATATGACATATTATACAACAAACTTTTGTTCATTGCAAGACTTTTTTAACAATTTTATTAAGAACGAAGGGTTATTCCCTGTTCTTTTTCAAGTTTTTTAAGAATTTTCTTTACGCCTGCATCGGCATCTTCGTCTGTGAGAGTTTTATCTGCAAGACGGAATACCAATCTAACAGCAACGCTCTTCTTGCCTTCCTCAACGCCTTTTCCGCTATATACATCAAATACTCTTGCGCTTTCAAGAGATTTACCTGCATAGGAACGGATATCGGCAAGAAGCTTGCCTGCTTCATGGTTCTTATCACAGATGAGCGCAATATCTCTTTCCATAGCGGGATATACAGGGAGAGGAATATATCCTCTTTCATTTTTAACAGCAGACATCAATGCCTCTGTGGAAATAATAGCCGCGCAAACACCTCTGGGCAAATCGTAATTTTCGCAAACCAAGGGATGTACTTCACCGATTCTGCCTACTACATTACCGTTAACAACAACATCAGCGCATCTTCCGGGGTGGAAAGAAGGATCGTCGCTTACGGCAACATAGCTGCGAGGAGAAATATTCATACGAATAAACAAAGCTTCTGCATCAGCCTTAAGGTTATAAAATCCGCCGCAATCGGGAGTAAAGCCAAAGCAAAGAGATTTCTTTTCGTTGGAAAGGTCGCCGTCGCGGTAATACAATGTCATAATTTCAAATACGCGAACATTGTCAACCTTATGATTAACGTTTCTGGACAAAACCTCAAGCATAGAGGGGAGAGGATGAGTTCTCATTACAGAGGTATCCTCGCCGAGAGGATTGATAAGACGAATAAAATCACGAAGCTCACTATCGGCAGGAATATTAATCTTATCAAGAGATTTGGGAGAAACAAAGGAATAGGTACAGCTTTCGCAATAACCCAAGCCTGCCATTGCTTCTACAATATTGTAGCGGAACGCCTCGTGAGGAGTTCTGCCGCC
>JAZSFY010000162.1:0-2424 GCA_045532415.1 Eubacteriales bacterium
TTCACTATCATGCCCTCGGAGCCCTCAACCAAAGAAAATTCGGAGGAATAGATAACATTGTCGATGAATCTGTGATCCTCGGGATAGGTTTCAAAGGGGTTGTCATTATTGTTTACCTTAGAAAGGTTTTCCAAAGCATCAAATTCATCCAAGGAATCGTTGTTAAAGTCGCCTGTAAGGATAACGTTGTCGTATTCGGCAAGCTTTGTGTTAAGGAACTTAAATTCATCTGCACGAACGCTGTCGATACGGATTGTCAAGTGAGTTGTGAAGAAGTTGATTTCCTTGCCGTTTACGTCGATAACAGCATGGCCCAAGGTTCTGCCCTCGAGATTTTTGGATTTATCGGATTCGGTAAGGCGGATATTTTCGGTAGACTTAATAGGATATTTAGAAAGGATACCGATACCGTAGGAGCCTGTGTTGGGAGGATAGAAGGAATCGAAATTCAAAGCCTCGAAGAACTGATAATACTTAAAGCCTGTGTAGGTGGAAAGCTCCTTCATGAAGTCAACATAATTGCTTCGGCTTGCGTTGAAGTCAACCTCCTGAACGCCGATTATGTCAATTCCCTGCTCGAGAATATCGTCAGCCAAAACCTTCAAATCCTTGCCAACCTCTCTTGCACCTGCAACATTATAGCTGCCGATTTTCAAAACCTGTTCTTCAGATTCCATTGCAGAGGGATTGGGAGTATATTCAAATTCAGCCCAAAGGAGGCTGTGGTCGGAATGTCCTTCTTCGAGAACACCGCCAACACCCGAAACGGGGGTAAGCTCGTCGGAATAGCAAATATTGTCCATAAATTTCTGGTCCCTGGGATATGTAATAAACTTGTTTTCGTCGCAGTTAAAGTTCTTAAGGTTTTCCAAAACCTTAAATTCGTCAAAGGAGGGGCAATTAAAGTCACCGGTAAGGATGCAATATTCCTTATCCTTGGTTGCCTCGTTAATAAGCTTAAATTCGCCGCCGCGAACCTCGGGCTGGAGAGGAGTTAGATGAGTATTGAAGAAATTGAAAACAGTACCCTCAACATCAATCTTCACATAGCCAAGCTTTCTTACAGCATCCCATCCCTCGCCTCTGGAAAGCTCGGTCATTTCCTCTGCGATAATGGGATATTTAGAAAGAATCGCAGAGCCTGCTGTTGAATAATCGTTTTCGGTCCAAACAACAGCACGCATATAATAGTGATACTGATATCCGGTATATTCCGAAAGAAGGGCAATCTGGTTAACCATACCCGAACGGGAGGTAAGATTGTCAACCTCTTGGAGGCCGACAATATCAAGGTTAAGGGATTTAATATCCTCTGCAATAACCTTCAATGCATCGCCGTTTGCATCGGCGCCGTTTACGTCATCATCCTTTGTAACATCAGCACCGTGCTTGATATTGTATGTACCGATACGAATTTTCTTGGTTTCGGGAGCGTTCTGCTCGCCGCCTTCGTCCTTGTTGCAGGCTGTCAATCCAAACGCCGAGAAGGAAAGAATCCCAACAAGAAAAATCGATAAAATTCTTTTCATGTTTTTAAGCCTTTCTTAAATTTCCTTGCCTTTGTATATTAATCAAAATACAAGCTGTCGATAAAACGTACAAATGCACGTCTGCCCTCTTTGGTGTTTTTGAAAACACCTGCGTCCTCAAGAACCTGCATAAACACTTTTCCAACCTCATATTCAAGAATATTGCGGGTGTCAGTTTCAGAAAAATCGTGATAATTATTCAGAATATAGTCTACCCATTCAGCATGGTGTGCAAGGTGGGGGATAAGCTCGATTTTTCTGTTAAGATTAATGGCATCTTCAAGGTCACCAAGCTCGTCTGCAAGACGTGCGGGAAGTACAGCAAGTCCCATGTCCTCAATAAGACCTATATTCTCTTTTTTAATATGGTGTAATGAGGGATTAGGGTGGAAAACACCAAGCGGACGCTCCGCGGTAGTAATATTATTTCTAAGAACAAGGTCGCACTCGTATACGCCGTCTTTTTTTCTTGCAATAGGAGTGATTGTGTTATGAGGAGTACCATTTGTTTCAGCGAAAACAAAAGCACTTTCATCTGAATAGCTTCTCCATTTTGCAAGAATATGACTGCAGCACTGAGAAAGCTGATTTCTATTTTTGGAAGAGACTCTTATAACAGACATAGGCCACTTTACAATACCTGCTTTTACATCGGGGTATTGTTTAAGAGAAAATTCAGTTTCTATGGGAGCCTTTGCCATAGCAAATGTATAATTTCCGCCCTGAAAATGTTCATGACTTAAAATCGAACCGCCAACGATAGGTAAATCAGCATTAGAGCCTACAAAATAGTGGGGAAGATAGTCTGTAATATCAAACAGTTTATTGAAAACGCTATCATCGATTTTCATAGGAATATGCTTTTCGTTAAATACGATACAGTGCTCGTTGTAAT
>JAZSFY010000330.1:0-1678 GCA_045532415.1 Eubacteriales bacterium
AAAAGAGCAGGTTGTGGATTTTGCAAAATCCATATCCCACGAATTGACCTATATCCTCTCATCGGAGGCTTGAAAAGATGACCGGCTTTTTGCTGAAAGAAAATAAACCCTTAAAAGAAAAATATTATTATAAAACTCTGAACAGCGGTCTTAAAATTATCGCTATCCCAAAGGATTTTCCCAACATCTCGGCTTTTGTTTGCTGTGATTTCGGCAACGCCGATTTGGAATATGAAGCAGAGGGCAAGAAATATAATCTCCCCTCGGGCACCGCCCATTTCCTTGAGCATAAAATGTTTGAAACCGAAAGCGGAACCGATGCATTTCTCGAATTCGATGCTTTCGGAGGCAACGCAAACGCTTTTACTTCCTTTGAAAACACCTGCTATTATTTTACCTGCACCGAAAATTTCAAAGAAAATCTTTCGGTTTTGCTGTCGGCTGTTTCCTCTTTTCATTGTACCGAGCAATCGGTGGAAAAGGAAAAAATGATTATTTCAAGGGAAATTATGATGTACGAGGACTCCCCTGCATCTAACGTTACGAGAAATCTTTATAAAGGACTTTACCATAACCACCCTATAATCCACCCGATTTCGGGAACGGTTGACGATATCAGCCAAATTACAAAAGCAACCTTAGAACAGGCTTACCGCCATTTTTACACCCCCGAAAACCTTTGTCTTTGTGTTTGCGGTAACGTAGATTTAGAAGAAGTCAGCCAAATTGCCGAAAGCTATTTCTCCAAAAAAGGCTCTCCCCGTCCCAAAACCTTGTTTCCTTTTGAACCGAATGAGGTTAAAACCGACAAGGTTGTTTCAAAGGGTGTTGTGGCAACTCCCCTTTTCTCTATCGGTATAAAATGCAATCCTCCCGAAAAGAACGATTTGGAAACATTAAGAAAAGGCTCGGCTTTGCGTTTGGCTGTTTCTCTCCTTTTCGGCAGAGCAAGCGATTTTTATTATAACTGTTACAATAAAGGTTGGCTTGGCGAAAGGTTTTATGCCGGCTATATGGCTTCTAAAAAAAGCGGAAATATCGTTATATCGGGAACAGGGACTGCTTATAACCTTGTTTTACAATCGGTTATTGACGAAATCCAATCGAAAAAAGAAAATTTCTTTACCGAAGAACCGTTTTTGAGAGAAAAGAAAGCCGCTTATGCCGAAAGCATAACCCTTTTCGATTCAAGCGAGGATTTGGCGGCAACCGTTGCTTCTTGCGGTTTTCTCGATTATGATGAATTTGATGCTATCGAGGTTTTAAAGGACATCAAATATAACGAGGTTAAGGAAGCCTTAAGCTCAATTGATATAAACAATATTACAATAAGTATAATAGGAGATGGAGAATAATGGAAAAAATAGGATTCCCCGGTTTAGGGTTTGAATTTGAAATCGATTCCACCGCCTTCACTGTTTTCGGACTTGATATCCAATGGTACGGTGTTATAATCGCCCTCGGCATAACCTTGGCGTTTTTACTCTTTAACTACCTTGGAGTGAAAAAGGAAAATATCCTTTCCGACACGATTTACAACGTAACCTTAATGGTCGTTCCTATCGCAATCATCGGCGCAAGGTTCTTTTACGTTGCTTCAAAATGGGATTATTACAAAAATCTTTCCTTTTTCGATATGATAAACCTTCGTGGCGGCGGTCTTGCAATCTATGGCGGT
>JAZSFY010000098.1:0-8227 GCA_045532415.1 Eubacteriales bacterium
AGGAACAACTCCTTGGCTCACAGAACGACATGGCTACGATCCGACTTGGTTAAACACGGCAGGATTTAAAGCTTTTCTGCCGTGTTTATATATAGACAGTTAAGAAAAGATAGTATAATAACCTTCTTTCCGAAAGCTTCAATACTATCGGTTAATATTTAAAATTTATAACAAAAAGTCCTTTGCTAAAGCGCGCAAGGGACTTTTTTCTTGACATCAAATTCACAATGTTATATCATATATGTAAGCAAATTAACAGGAGGCTCGCAATGAAACTTAAAAAGGTAATATGCTTTATTCTTGGACTTTTTATGGCTGCTTTATGCGGCTGCGGAGGTGTAACCGAAACCTCTGAAGAAAGTGTAGATAAAAGCGCTGACGGTTCTTCTCAAAGTGAAGAATCAGAGGACTCCAAAGAAAATGAATATATCGCTTCGATAGACCTTGTTCTCTGCGGAACATCCGACAGAGGGTTGAACAGCATGAATCTTTTAAAGGCACTTTCTTATGATAGCAATTTGCCTGCTTCTTCAGAATATCCCGATAAAAACAAAACCTTGACAGACGGAATTGTGCCTAAAATGTTCGACGCAGACGGCTCATGGGTGGGATATAATATTGATTCCAATGCCGCAAGCACAATTACCTTTGACCTTGGAGAGGTAAAAGGCGGATTGTTGGATTTTTCTGTGGCTATTCTTGATTATATCGATTATGGCATATTAGCTCCCAACTCTATAAGTGTTTCGATAGCAGGAGAAGACGAAAATTATGTTGAAGTGGGTACAGCTCACCGTCCCACAGGCTCATTGACTCAAAACCAACCTATTAATTACCGTGTATTGCTTCATAATGCAGTAGAAGCCAGATATATACGTTATGAAATCTCTGCAAAAAGAGGTTGGTTGTTTTTAAGTGAAATAACCGCAATTTCTTATGATGAGAATTATGAGGATATTAACGATGATGTAGGGGACCTTAACCGTTATTACGGATATAACGGTATTCCCGAAATAACCTCTCCTGAATATTGGAACGAAAGCGAAAAGGACTATAAAGCCGAGAAAAATATTGTTAAGTCTAAAAAGGCGTATGTTTCTGCAGAGGAATCCATTGAAAAAGCTTATTTAACCGAATGGTATAACGGAACCGATATAGAAAAGCTTACCGATGGCAAAACTGCAAAGGATGCGTCATATTCTGCCGCACAATGGTTCCATGTAACTCAAGGCTATTCCAGAACCATAACCTTTGACCTTGAAAAAACCTGCGGTGTAAAAGGTTTTTCAATAGGATTCCTTCGCGATTCAAGTGCAGGCGTCGAGCTTCCTACAAATATTAGTTTTCTTGTTTCTGAAAATGGTGAGGATTGGCAAAAGCTGTTTTTCAAGGATACAATTTCTGCTAAAGCAAATGAAATTATAAGAATTGACGAGGCTTTTGATAAATCCTATAAGGCAAGATATGCCAGAATTGATTTCAATGTTTCCTCCCATGTATTTTTGGATGAAATAAAGGTAACAGGTACAAAGGATATTTCGGAATCGGTTGATGTTGTTCCCGATAAAGAAATGTCCGGTGACGGTAAGGGATATTTGATGCCCGAGGACTTTTTCGGCGTTAATAATATGCTTCTTTCCTATAATTGCCTTCTTGAAAGCAACAATGCTTCGGGAGAGGGCGGCAGAGCTGACATAAATGAATATCTTCCTTATATCGCTTATCTTGATAAAGAGGGAAATATTAAAGATACATTTTTCGATTCGGTTCTTTATCTTCCTTATGTAAGTATGCTTCATGACGAGGAAAAATCGGTTTACGGAAGAAGTGCAGACGGCTGGCGCAATTATGTTGACGATATGTTTTATCCCGACCGCAATATGAATGCTCTCGACCAATGTGCAGATAAGGTTTATTCGGAATTAGGTGTTACCGATGAAAAAATAAAGGTATTTACATCGATTCTTTATACCTTCCCCAAGCTTATGAATGGCTCCAAAAATAATTTCGGCGACATTGACGGGGACGGCATTGACGAGGATTTCTCCAATATCGAGGACCGCAAAAAGGCAATAAAATGGATTATGGATGAGGAATATAAGCGCTTTAACGAGGGCGAATATAAGCATCTTGAATTTTGCGGATTCTATTGGTTCGAGGAAACTATTGATTACAATGATCCTCACGAAAAGGAGCTTATTCGATTTGCTGTTGATTATGCTCATACATTCGGCTGTAAGGTATTTTGGATTCCTTACCGTACGGCAATGGGTGTAAACGATTGGGCTTCTCTCGGCTTTGATGCCGCTTGCCTTCAGCCTAATTATATGTTTAATAACAACGGAAGCGTTTCTTCGCTTTTCAATACCGCCGACAGAGCTGAAAATCTCGGAATGTGTGTTGAAATCGAAATAAGCGGTCCCGAATATGCTCTTGCACGAAAGAAATATGTTGAATATCTTAACGTTGGCGCAGATACAGGCTTTATGAATGCTGTGAAAATGTATTATCAGGACGGCGTCCCCGGCGCATTCCATACCTGCTGTTATTCCAAGGATGAAGCTATCCGCAGACTTTATGATTATACCTATCTTTATGCAAAAGAGCAATTCAAGCCTATACGCTCTGAGGATTTCGTTATTTCGGAAGCACCGTTGGAATATACCTATACTGTAAATAAGGATTTGCTTGGTAAAATCGACCTTTCGGGTATAGATACATCCTTCGGTCAGATTGTTATAACACTTTCGCCTAAATATGGCAGCGTCAAGCTAAACAGCGACGGAAGCTTTGTTTATTATCCTGCCGATGATTATAATGGCGAGGATAGCTTTAAGGTAGCGTTTGATGTAGGCTATGGCAATCTTGTTTCTGCCGAGATAATCTTAAAATGTAAATGAGCTTAGGGCGAGGATAATTTAGATGAAAAGTATTTCTATTTCTCATTTTAACGGAAAAAGAGAGCAGGACGAATTGGTTATATATGACCAAGGCTCTAAAACTGGTACAAATAAATACGGCTGGGAGGCTTGTGTTTCAAAGGGACGTGTTATCTCCTGCGGAGGCAACGATAATGATATTCCGTCAGACGGATTTGTTGCATCGGGACATGGGGAGGCGGCAATTTTTCTTGCAGACCAAATTTGTGTGGGCGCAAGGGTAAATATCAATAACGGTTCTTTGGAAATAGAGATAGATGAGGAAACCAATATAACTCTTGCAAAAAAACAAATTTCGGATATCCAAGAAAGAATCGATATTCTGGAAAAGTTGAACGAAGAATACGATTCTGAAAAAGCTAGGATGCTTTTGGCTTCAGCCAATGAAGCATTGAAAAGATTGGATTTTGAGAGCGTTGCCCAAATTACAGAGGAAGCATATTATATTACATCTCGGTCGGTTAAAGATGAAATACGTGGTGCTTGGCACAGACCTAATGAAAAGAACGAGGAGCAGGTTGAGGCAACTGTTAAGCGTTTTGCCGATGCAGGCTTTAACCTAATGCTTATCGAAACAAATTACGAGGGTTATGCCAATGCATTGAAATGTGTTGCCGATTATCTTCCCAAAAGAGGCGGAGACGACAATAATTTTGACGTTATCGATGCATTTATCAGAATGGGAAAGAAATACGGTGTGAAGATTCATGCTTGGTTTGAAAATTTCTTTTTCGGTCATTCGGGTGAGGAATGTGTGATATCCAAGCTGAAGCCTCATTGGATGGCAAGGCGAAAAGACGGCGGAATGCTTCTTGACGGCTACGATAGCTTCTATTTCCTAAATCCTGCATTGCCCGAGGTACGTGAATTTCTTCTTGGCCTTTGTAAGGAGCTTTTGGATAAATATGATTTCGACGGATTCCAATTGGATTATATCCGCTATCCTCATATCAGAGGAATAGAATATGCCGCAGGCTTTGATGATACATCAAAGAAAATGTTTTTTGAGGAAACAGGAATTGATTTGGACACAATCCAAGATATTCAATCTGCCGATTGGGAAAAATATGTTTTGTGGTGTGCCGATAAGGTCACTCTTTATGTGGAATCGGTTTACAAGCTTATTCAGGAATACCGCAGAAACGGACGGTATATCAGCCTTTCTACTGCTGTTGTAGGGGACCCGCAGGCGGCATTAATGGCAAAATGTCAGGATTGGCGCCGTTGGGTAACAAACGGCTGGCTTGATGAAATTTATCCCATGGCATATTATAACGATGCTATTGAGGTGGAAAAGGAAATCGCCGCAATGGTAAACGATTATGGAAAATCGCCTAATATTTCGGGAATCTCTCCCATGTATAACGGATTGCCTTTAATCGAAACCACAAAGCAGGTTGAAGCCTGCCGCAGAGGCGGCGCAAAGGGTATTGCATTTTTCTCTGCCGGAAGATGCAGTGACGAGGAATTGGAAAAGCTGAAAATAGGCGTTTATAGGAATAAATGACTAATTTTCATTGAAATCAGTTGTAAGATAGTTTCAAAACGTCTGAAAATGCGGTCTATTTCCATTATTTCTACGAAAAACCCTTGCAATTTGGGAAATAAAGGTATATAATAATCCTGTTAACTGTGCGTTGGCAAGAATTTATTATAAAAAGGATGTAAATATGAAAAAGATTATTTGCAAGGTCGAATACGACACAGAGACCGCAGAGCTCGTTGCAAAGTACACAAGCGGCGAATTCGGTGATCCTGCAGGCTATGAAGAATCTCTTTACAAAACTCCCGATGGAAAATATTTCATTTATGCAAACGGCGGCGCTGATTCCGCTTATGCTGAAGAATCCATCAAGAGACTTGCTGTTGGCAAGGTAAATGAATGGAAGGCTGAAAGAGGTCTTTAATTTAGTTTGAACAAAACGGCAGTTTAACTGCCGTTTTCGTTTTGATATGCGAGGAAACTTATGATAAAAGAATATACAACAATAATGATAGATATGTACGGAGTGATTCTTGAGGAAAGTAAGGGTAATTTTATTCCCTATACTTATTCTCATTTTGATGAATCCCATTATGAAAAACTCCAAAGGCTTTTCAAGGAAGAAAAGCTTTTTACAAGGGCTCAGCTTGGGGAAATCGATTCAAACGAATTTCTTTCTGCATTGGGCTTTGAAAATCCCGAATTTCACATGAAGGATTATATCGAGAATCACCTAACCTTGGATAAGGGCTTTTTGGCCTTTGCCGAAAAGATAAAGGGTAAATATGATTTGGTTCTGGTATCCAACGATGTTTCTCAATGGAGCGAATATATAACCGAATTTTTCGGATTGGATAAATATTTCACAGCAAAAATCGTCAGCGCAGATGTTAAATGCCGCAAGCCCGATTTTGCCATTTTTGACAAGGCTTTGGAAATTACAGGAAAATCTGCAAGAGAATGCATTTTTGTAGACAACAGCGCAAAAAATCTGCTTGCTGCCGAGGAGGTAGGAATGTCACCTATTCTCTTTAACCGCAATAACGAGCATTATTACGGTGCCGAGGTTTTTGATTTTGATGAACTTTGTTCGATGATTGGATAGAATATGCAACCCCGTGAATTTATTGATTTTTTAAATACTATAGAAAAATTAAAAACTGTTACCCGACATTCCTGGAATTCAAACGGCAGAAGGGAATCGGTAGCCGAGCATAGCTGGCGTTTGGCTGTTATGGCGTTTTTGTGCAAGGATGAGTATCCTCAGCTGGATATTGATAAGGTTATCAAAATGTGTCTGATACACGATTTTGGTGAGGCTGTTACAGGAGATATACCTTCGTTTTACAAAACGGATAAGGATGAGCATAACGAGGAACAGGCTGTTAAAGCTCTCCTAGATAAGCTTCCTTATGATATGTCCTTGGAATTGTCTGAGCTTTTTGCTGAAATGAAGGCTATGGAAACCGATGAATCGAAATTATATAAGGCTTTGGATAATATGGAGGCTGTTATCTCTCATAATCAAGCTGATATTTCCACATGGCTTCCCATGGAATATAAGGAAAACCTTATTTACGGAGAGAAGAATTGCCAATGGTCGGAATGGACTATGAAATTACGGCAGGAAATCAAAAATGATACTGTCGAGAAGCTTCGCAGGGAAGGCAGATTATGAAACAGTTTGTAAGAGGATTTCGAAGCGGAATCCCCATTGGAATAGGCTATCTTTCGGTTTCCTTTACATTTGGTATTCTTGCAGTGTCGTATGGCTTTAGCTGGTGGCAGGCGGTTATTATTTCAATGACTACCCTGACATCTGCAGGTCAGCTTGCAGGAATCAATATTATGGTTAATCCGGGTCAGTATATTGAAATGCTGATTTCACAGCTTACCATTAATATAAGATATTCCTTTATGTCGGTTTCTCTTTCTCAAAAGGCAAGTGATGAATTTAAGGGAATAAAGCGTTGGTTATTTGGGTTTTTCATTACAGATGAAATATTCGCTGTTGCATCCTGCCAAAACGAGGTTACCACCAAATTTTTTGCAGGCTTAACTGTGGCACCCTATTTCGGTTGGGCTTTGGGTACACTTGCAGGAAGCTTGGTAGGGAATATACTTCCCGAAAGTGTAATGAACGCGCTCTGCCTTGCTATTTACGGTATGTTTGTGGCTATTGTTGCACCCGATTCGAAAAAATCAAAAAAGCTTCTTTGTGTTGTTGGAGCTTCGGTGGGATTAAGCTGTTTGTTTTATTATGTTCCTTTCTTGAGCAATATATCAAGCGGCTTGGCAATAAGCATTTGTGCGGTTGCTTCGGCAATTTTCGGAGCAATATTGTTCCCCAAGGAGGCTGAAAATGAATAGAGAGTTTTGGATATATTTGCTTATACTTGCAGGCTCAACCTATCTCATCCGTGCAATACCCTTTGCCGCATTTCAAAAGAAAATAACCAATAGGTTTATACGTTCGTTTTTATATTATATTCCCTATACGGTTTTGGCGGCAATGACCTTTCCGGGCGCTCTTTATGCCACGGGAAATATTCTTGCCGCGTCGGCAGGCTTATTGGCGGCGGTTTTCTTCGCAATAAAAGAAAAGGGGCTTACCTTTGTTGCGGCGATTTCCTGTATTACCGCATTTGTTGTAGATTTGATTATATAAAAATAAGCATAAGAAAGGTCGGTTGGAATTTCCAACCGACCTTTAATATTAAATTAATAATCTTAAGAAAGAATCAATTTCTTTACTCTGAGGTAATCTACTGCGGTAACCTTTCCGTCGCCGTTAAGGTCGCAGCGCAACAATGCAGTTTCGGGATTACGGAGATCGTCCAAGGACATTGTGTCGAAAACAATCTTCTTGATCATCATGTAGTCGGTAGCGGTAAGCTTGCCGTCGTCGTTAGCGTCGCCCAAGATGTACTGAGGTTCTTCCAAAGCATCCATGGGTCTTGTAGCGAGCTGTTCACCGCATACAGTACAACGCTGTTCTTCCAAGCCTTCTACGCCAACTTGAGGAGCTGTAACAACAGTCCATTCACCTTCAGTGTGGCCATTTTCCTTAACATAGGAATCTACATAGGAATCGCCGCAAACACTACAAGTGTGAGTGGTGTAGCCCTGGTCTTCGCAGGTAGGAGGAGTTACAACGTCAACATATTTGTGGGAAGGATCGGATTCGCTGTCTACATAGGAATCGCCGCAAACACCGCAGGTGTGAGTGGTGTAGCCGCCTTCGGTACAGGTAGGAGGAGTTACAACATCGCTATAGCTGTGACCGTTTTCCTTAACATAGGAATCAACATAGGAATCACCGCAAACGCCGCAGGTGTGAGTGGTGTAGCCCTGATCTACACAGGTAGGAGGAGTTACAACGTCGGCATATTCGTGACCGTAAGCTTCAACAATTATATATCCGCATCCGGTACATACCTGATCGTTTTCACAGTCAGCAGGAGCGCCGGGGATGTGGCCGCCTTCAACTGCATTAACGTTGTATTCGATAGTTTTTTCTACAACATCAGAAGCGCTGATGCCTTCATATTCGTCATAGCCCAAGGGATTGCTGGAGTCATCACTGTAAACCAAAGCAAAGGTTTCGTCGCCGTTTACCCAAACAGATGCATCTTCGCTTGCATCAGCAGATGCAGTAAAGCTGAAGTTGAGAACGATAGCTTCGCCGTTTACGATATTGTGATAATCGCTGCCGCTGCCGCCGCCGTCACCAATCTGAACATCGATAACGCCGTCGTTTGCAGGAGTAAATACTGTTTTATCGCTGTTCCAGCTTCCTGCAATA
>JAZSFY010000206.1:0-2866 GCA_045532415.1 Eubacteriales bacterium
CGGTCAGCTTTACACAGGTGAGGCGCTTTCCGATGCTATCGGCTCCAGCCTTGGTACAGTAGATAACCCCACTGACCTTGGTAATGAATTTGTTTGGTCTGTTCAGGCTCGTTTGGGTCTTGACCTTGCAACAGCGCGCGCTCTTATCGGCGAAGCTTATAAATACGGTCAGCTTACCTATTCTTCTGCAGACCCCAGCTGTTATATCGGCTGGTATGCAGATGCAAACGGCAATTACGTTGGACATTGGCACAAGGACATGACAACTGCGCCTGCTAATGCAACTCAGATTGTTCGTTCCTATGGCTTCCTTGGCGATACAACAGGCTCTATTCAGGGCAGTAACATGATGTATGTTTCTGTAAGAGTTGTTGAAAACATCGACACAGGCATCCAGACTGTTCACTTTGATATCCCTGCGGCGCTTGTTCCTCTTGTAACCTATGCTATTGATGTAAGCGGAAAGAATTATTCCTCCGCTACTGCTACAATGGTAATCAACGAGGAAGAACCTATCCGTCTTATCTATGAGGTTGCTCTCGACAGCGAAATTAATGAATTCAATGTTATCGAAAAGGGCATTTCTGTTGACGAAAACGGCAACTATCAATTCTGGTCCAACTCTGTTGACGGCATTGAGGTTCAATATACTCCCTCTGCAAGAAACGAATATTACTATTTCGTCGAAGACATGGATATTGTGTACTTTGACGAACAGACAGGCCAATTCCAGAGAATTTACGGTGTTCCCGAATTGATTTCTCCTGCATACCGTTATAAGGAATATATTTTTGAGATCACAAGTGGAACCACCGCAGCAATCACTCCCACATATACCTATGTAAACATGGAAAAGGTTATCCATGCAGGTTATGCAAAGAATGATAAGATCGATCCTTATATAGGCGTTGATTATTGGTACATTCCTGCAGGAGTGGCTCACCACGAAACCGATGAGCCTGCGGATATCCTTAAGACAGAAAATATCAGTAAAACTCAAAATTATGTTCATTCTACCGTTTCTGTTTCCAACGGTACTGTTACCGAAAGCCTCGGCAATAACGGCTTGATTACAGTTACACCTGCACAGGGTATCAGAATCACAAAGGCTATTTACCAAGGCTATGACCCCAACAAGAATAATAAATTCGAGTTCCAGATTACTCTTACACCTCCCGCAGGAACCATTCTTAATAACACCTATCCTGCAATGATTGCAGATGCATGGCAGTATGACGGTGTTGAAACAACTGTTAATGTTGTAAACAACGTTATCAATGTTAATGTTGATGCAGGCAAATCCTTCTACATTTTGGGACTTCCCGAAGGCACCACCTATGTAGTAGATGAGCTTCACGAAAACAATTACGACTATACCTTTGATTATGCTGAAATCAACGATTACTCCTGCGTAATCAACGATGCTGAGGCTACCGTAAGCGGTACAATCGACAAGGGCAGAGTAGACGGAATGAACTATTATAACATTCCTGTTTCCTATGGCGCTCTTATCATCAGCAAGGAAGTTGTTCACCCCTATGGATCTAATTACAAGATTCCCGATTCTATCGAATTTACAGTTGAAGTTCTCCTCGAAGGCAACAGATTGGATACATCATTTGAGGTTGTTTCCTCTAATGGCACAACTACACAAATGACTCCCGTAAACGGCAAACTTACTCTTACCATTAAGGATGATGAAAGCATTTCCATTTACGGTCTTCCCGAAGGTACACAATACACTGTTAACGAAATTAATCTTCCCGACGGCTTTGCTCTCGGAAGAAACAGCACAGGTCTTAACGGTGTGATTTCCTCCGCTGCTAACTCTGAGGCTTCTCTTATCAATAACTATTCTCCCGCTTCTGTAGATGTATCGCTTCTTGTTAATGTTGATAAGACACTTTCGGGTAGAGATTTCCTTGAAGGCGAAACATATACATTCGTTCTCTATGACGGACTTGGCAATGAATTAGACAGAGTTTCCGGAACTGCAACAGCAGGCGGCGCTCTTAATGCTTCCTTTGCACAGTTCACCGAAACCTTTAATGCAGTAGGCACATACGAGTACAAGGTTTCCGAGGTTAACGATTCTATCGACGGCAACGGCGTTCCCGGCGTAACCTACGATGACACAATCCACTACTTTACCGTTACTGTTACCGATGACATGACCGGTAGATTAATGGCAAATGTAACATCCTCTACCGCAACCGTATCCAACGGTACAAACAGCTGGGTAGTTGATACAAGCTTCAATAACGATTACAATGCAACCGAAAATGCAGACGTAACTATTGATATCACCAAGGTAATAGTTTCCACTATGGGCGAAAGCTATCCCTTGAACGGATTTAAGTTTGCACTTTTCGATGCACAGGGCAATGTTTACGGCGATGAAGCTGTTACCGATTCTCAGGGCAATGCTTCTATCAGCCTTGCATTCACTCCCGATAACATCGGCGATATATTTGTATTAACTCTTAAGGAAATCAATACAAATATCCCCGGTATGCTTTATGATGAAACCGAATATACCGTTGAAATCGAGGTTATCGATAATCTCGACGGTACAGTTGGTGTTCGCATTAACGGTGAGGACACTAACACATATTCTGCTTCCTTTACAAATACCTACACACCCGGTGTTGCATCTGTTGTTATCAGCGGTAACAAGGTATTCCAAGGCAGAGATGTTTTGAATAGCGACAGCTTCACCTTTGTTCTTAAGGATTCCGAAGGTAAGGTTATAGATACAACCTCTGTTGCAAACGGCGGATTTGCGTTTGGCGTACTTTCCTATGAAACAATCGGCGTTTATACCTATACAGTTTCCGAGGAGCTTGGCGACATCAAGGGCGTAACC
>JAZSFY010000288.1:0-10897 GCA_045532415.1 Eubacteriales bacterium
CACCAACAGTTTTATGGCTTTCACAATTGTATATGCACCTCTAGCTCAGTTGGTAGAGCAACTGACTCTTAATCAGTGGGCCCAGGGTTCGAGTCCCTGGAGGTGCACCATGTGAAAAGCTTCAGTTATTGGAGCTTTTCACACTTATAGGGGTATAGCTCAGTTGGTAGAGTCGCGGTCTCCAAAACCGTTGGTCGTGGGTTCAAGTCCTACTGCCCCTGCCACGCAGAAAACCCGCATGAATCCTTGATTCTTGCGGGTTTTTGCTTTTTCATTTTTCGCGAGCAATGGTCCACGAAATCGCACTTTGATGCTTAGATTGGGCATTAATTTCCCATCTGTTCCGTTCTGTTTTCAATGTTTCCGTTTACTACATCATCAAAAGAGCATCAATTTATAAAGAAAACCCGCCGAGAAATCCTCGGCGGTGTTTCGTTGTCTGTTTCAATAAGAGTTTGTTGCGTTGTTTTTAACCTTCGTTAAATCGATTCGCTCCCCACCAATCGGGAATGAGCTCTTTTAACTTAACTGTTTTTCTTGTTTCGAAATCTACAAGTATTTCTATTTCGCCACTGTTTTTGTCTAATTGCATCATATATTCTCTACACGCACCGCAAGGAGAACCAACACTACCGTCTTCAACTATTGCAACAACTTTATCTATTTGGTGTTCGCCATTTGTAATCATATTTGCGATAGCGTTTCGCTCAGCACACATTCCTAATGTGCTTGCAGTATCAATACAAACACCTACGTATATGTTTCCTGCTTTTGTTAAAATTGCAGAAGCAACTCCGCCGGCTTCTATGAATGGTGATATGGTTCTACTGTTTTGTACTCGTTTTGCTTCGTTATATAAGGTAGTCCAAACATCTTCTTTCATTTCAATCTCCATTCTTTTAAAACTCGAGTTCTGCTATTAGCCCATAATGATCGCTTGCGGCTAATTCTGTTTTATTGTATATTTTTTGGCCAAAAATTCTGCAGTCTGTCAAAGTGGGAAAGTCAGCAGGATAGGTATTTCTCAACATTATTCTGTCGACACGACTGTTAATATCAATTGTATTATTTTTAAAACGTGGGTTTTCGGTAAAGTTGAGAGTGAATTCCGGTCTTGTATTGTTTCTTTCTGCATAAGAAAGTGCCAAGTCATACCAAATATATTTCGATTCTTTTCCGTTTAGCAAACATTCACCTATAAGAAAACGATTCACATCGGATGTTTCGCTGCAATTGAAGTCGCCGGCTAACAATACATAATCGTAAGGTTCATTTTCGAGCGATGAAACGGTTTCGGCTATTTGTTTTTCTCTGTTAAGTGGGCTATCCCAAGGAAGGTGAATATTTGCTATACATAATTTTTTGCCGTTGATTTCAAAAGTACAAATTATTGTATTAGCTTTATTGAATAATGAAATTGTATCTATAAAAGGGATTTTGCTTATAATAGCAAGTCCTTCGCTTTCATTATGGTAGCTTTCAAAATAACAGTAATTATATTTTATAGATTCAGCAATATTCTCTGCCATATTTCTATCACGAACTTCTTGCAAGCATATTATATCCGCATCGATGCTTTTGAGTTCTATTAAAATATGGTTTTCCCTAAATGGCATTCCGTCTTGAGAATTCCAAATGTTATATGTAGCGATTTTCATATTTAAAGCCCCTAACAATGTGTTATCACTATATAGATTTTATCATAGATGTCAATCAAAATCAATATTCGAATTTTCGCTTAAAAGTTTAAACCGCAGAGAAATATCTCTGCGGTGTTTTATTATTTACTTGCTTGCGTTTTCTATATGAAAATGGTATAATACACGAAATTCAAAGAAAGGAGAATTTCAATGAGAATAATCGACACATTTGTGGATATACATAAATGTTATGTTAATAATCGTTTTGCATTAGAAAATTGGATAAAGTATGCAGATTCGATTTCTCCTACGCTTGCAGATAAGTTGTTGAATGACATAGAAGGCTATGATTTTCAAAATGACGTTTTGCCGATTCTTAATGAGGTGCCGTGCAATATCGATAAAGTAAATCTTGCACATCAATCATTTTTAAGCCTTACAAATGGTTTAGTTGAACGCATATCATGTGATCTAAACTCGAATATAGATGTTGATATTATTTTTTACTTAGGTCTATGTAATGGTGCAGGTTGGGCAACAACACTTGATGATAAGCCTGTAGTTCTATTAGGCGTTGAAAAGATCATTGAATTATCTTGGTACGATAAAACAAATCTTGCAGGTCTTCTATATCATGAGCTTGGTCATATATGGCATGAACAAACGAGAAGTGGAACGTGTAGCAGGTTCAAAAATGACTGTTTGTGGCAATTATATCGCGAAGGCATTGCAATGTATGCGGAACAGCTTTTATTGAATGATTTGAATTTTTATCATCAGGATAACGATGGATGGCTTTTGTGGTGTGATTCTAACAAAACAGAGTTATTAAATGAATTTTTAACCCGTATTAAAAATCAAAAAGCAACTATTGATTTTTTTGGAGATTGGAATAATTATAAAGGTAAAAGCGATACAGGATACTTTTTGGGATGTGAGCTTATTAAAGTGCTGGCAGAAAAATATTCAATGATCGAATTGGCAAATATAGATGAAGAACTTTTTCATACCGAATTATGCAATATTACTGTAGATGAAAATAATAAAATCGTTCTCATAGATAATTAAATAATTTAATATTACCACACCGCCGAGGAGTAAATTTCCCTCGGCGGTGTTTTTGCATATTATTCAAAGCATACTGTATATTTTACGTTTTTGCGTAATTGGTTTTTAAACTCTTCGGGGAAGAATTTCATTTCTTTCTTCCAAAAATCTTCACCGAGAATACGCAAATCCCCTTTTTTAATAGGGGTTAAATTCGATACTAACGGTGCGGTATATGAATAATATTCATCGTGGAAAATGCGGTCGTATGCAATATAATGCTCAAAGCCTTTGTCGAAATATTCAAGGGCTTTATGGATATCATCGCCGTGAAAAGCTTCATGATTTGCCAAATTAAGATACATATGCCCGAGATCGCGGTGATAATAACCGCACCTGCCGTCTACGAATATAGTTTCGTATAAGTTAATTATTGATTTTGTGATTTTTTGCTTATATTCCGATGTGTGAAGCTCGACCTTGGCGGATATGGCGCCGGAAACCGAAAGACGAAGGTTTTGCAGCAATGACATTATTCTTTCGCCTTGGTAACGAGCCATTTCTTCGCCTGCGGTTGCCTCGGGTAGGAGCATCTCTTTGCAAATAGAAATAGAGCTTTGCGATTCGGCTAATGCTTTGGCTTCTTGAAATTTTCCCATTTTGCAGTAAAGGGGAGTCATTTGACAAATTGCGATTTCGCGCTCCTTGGGAGCAGGATTTGCCTTTAACACCTTTTCGTATGCGATTAACGATTCAGTCCAATAGATATTTCTTGAATTATATTCTATGTCGTTGTTTAAGATACCGCCGTCATCACAGTATCCTTTTGCGCCGTGCTTGTTATATCCCCACATATGAAGTGATTCGGCAAGCTTTAATAATATTTTCGGCTCGTTGGGAAATTCTTCGGCGGCATTGCGTAACATATCAATGCTTTTTTCAATGTCATCGGATACGCTGCCTTGATAAAAAGTGATACCTTGGTTTTTGAGAACCCTGTCTGCTTCTTCCAAAATGTGATTTATCTTTTCTTCACGGTCTGAGCTATAACCGAACAGCTCGTCAATGGAAACATGAAAATAATTGGCAATTGCAGGTATCATTTCCATATCGGGATAACCGCCGTTTGCCTCCCAACGGGATATCGCCTGTGATGTTACGCCTAAAGCTTCCGCAAGCGCTTCTTGTGTTCGTCCGTCGCGCTTCCGTAGCTCGCGTATTTTTTTACCTAATGTAAGTTGCATAAAAGCACCTCCAATGTATGTTTATCACCGGTGTGCTTTTATTATATCACACATTTATACAAAAACAATTATCAATCCATTGTTACAAATTCAACGGAGGATTGGATTTTGGAGAAAGAAACCGCCGAGAAATTAATTCTTGGCTATTTCTATCCAAGCGTTTCCTTCCCAATCAATGGGAGCATATCCACATGGATTTTCGGCGGTATAATCGAAATATTCATGTTCACGAATGGAGTTTTGATACTTGATATATATGCTATAATCGGAAATTTTACTCCATGAAGTATCAAGAGTCGATATGCCTAAATCGTTTTTAACCGCCTTATAAATATAGCTGTCTATGGGAACATGGAGGCTTCTGCGGTGTTTGGAAATTATATTGCCGTATTCCTCACCGAAATCATAGAGAAATTCGCAGGATGCCGTCATATAATAAATGATATAAACATATTTCATCGTCATGTTTACCCATTTTTGGGCAACGCCGTATGTAAATGTATATCCTTCTTTGCAGCAGTCTTTATAAATATTTACAAGCTTATCGCAAAGGGTTTCATGCCATTTATCATAGCTGCCGTGACAAACCATTCCGTCTTTAAATTGGCTTTCTGTTTCCTTTAAATCATCAATAGCAGCCTTGATTATTCCGACAGCTTCCTGTTTTTTATCATCTTTTACATCCTTGTTAACCGACAAAACATGGCTTGCCGCATCACGGTAAGCACGTTCAATCAATTTAATAAGTATTTCATCTGATTGAGGTGTATCGGCGGATGCTATGCCAAAATAACTGAACAATAGAAAATCAAAGGCGTTGTTCATTCTGTCGCATTTAAAAAAATCACTTGTTGCAGCCATGGTTTTAATTCTCCTCTTTTCTTTATGTTTTATCACAAGCACAAAAAGTTTGCCCTAAAGTCTTTCTAAATGTATTATAGCATATATAATGTGGCAAAACAAGCGGTGCCGTCTTTCATGGGTATATTTTAACCCAAAGAATGTTCCATTTTCGGGACATACGACGAACAAATTTAAAAAAATTCTATTGTGATTCGTTATAAATGGTGATATAATGAAATCAAGGTATGAAATGGAAATTTTAGGAGGGCAAAAACGAGAAAAACGGCCCTGTGTTTACCGATGATATTGTTTTCATTTAAGGAAGTGTTTGAAATTGAAGGTTACATTACTTGGAGATTCTATAAGACAGCAATACGGCCCGAGAGTTCAGGAAATTTTGGGTGACGAATTTGAGATTTGGGCGCCTGAGGAAAATTGCAGATTTGCAAAATACACATTGCGCGGGCTTTTTGATTGGGCTTTAAATATGGAGGGCTCGGAAATCGTCCATTGGAACAATGGTCTTTGGGACCTTTGCGATTTATATGGGGACGGCACCTTTACAAGTGAGGATGAATATGTAGAAAACATATTGCGTATTGCCGATATTTTGAAAAAAAGACACGGCACGGTTATTTTTGCGACAACAACGCCTGTGCGCTCTATCAATGTGTTTAATAAAAATGCCGATGCAGATAGATTCAACCAAAGAATCGTGCCTTTGCTTAAGGAGCGCGGAGTGATTATTAATGACCTTAATGCTCTTTTGCGCTCAAACCCCGACAGGTATATCTGCGATGATACAATCCATTTGTCCGAGGAGGCTATCGGAATCTGCGCTTCTCAGGTGGCGGATTGCATAAAAGAGGCTGCAAAGAATATTTCTGTCAATGGCTCTGCTCAGCAGAATGACCTGCTCCGCGATAATACGGGCGCTCCCGTGTTGTTATAAAGGGGGATTTTATGAGTATAATTGCTATGACCGTGCCTTACGGAAGCGAGGCTTCGTTTTCTGATGACAACACATTCATGAATTTTGTTAGGAGAATAAAAAGTTTATTTGAATCAGTTGACGAAAACCTGTTTTTTCTTTTTGTTATAGGCATAGTTTTGGGCATTGTCGGAACATTGCTGGTTCAGCATTTGATTGGAAAAAGAAATAAAAAATTAGGTTAACAAACAAAACACCGCTGAGGAAATCAAAACCTCGGCGGTGTTTTCGGTTATATTTTTCCTATATAGCAACGTGTTACATAGGGATAACGGATTTTTCCATTTTCGCTGTGGTTGTCAAAAACCTGCGAAATGGCATTGATATAATCGCTGTAATGGGCTTCGTTTTCCTTGGGGGCGTATGACGAGGAAAGATTTCGGTTAATAAAAGCCTCCTTGTCATAAATAAGACAGTTGTCAAATTCTGTCATCTCAAATTCGCCTGCAAAGAAATCCGAAAAGCCTTCCTTGGAAAAGTCTATACCGTTAGAGGAGCCCTTGAAATCGGGACAGAATTTCTTGTTGACCGCAAAATTGTCCTTTATAATTTCGCTTGTAGAATCTCTGTCGTTCCAAACGAGAATAACCGTTCCCGCGGGCTTTAAAATTCTTTGACATTCTTTCTTGAATAATTCTCTGTCGAACCAATGAAACGCCTGAGCAACCGTAATTATGTCAACCGAATTGTTTGGCAGAGAGGTGCTTTCTGCGGTTGCGTTCACCGACGTAATGTTGGCGAAGGTCTTAAACCTGTCCTCGGCTTTGTTTCTCATGTCCCCGTTTGGCTCTACCGCCATAACCGATTTTACAAAAGGCGCAATCTGAGCGGTAAAAATCCCTGTTCCCGAGCCTATGTCTGCAACAGTTTTTTCCTTGTCAATAATTCGCTCGGCAAGGAGGTACCAAAACAAAGCTTCGGGATAATCGGGACGGCCCTTAACATATATTTTTCCTTTTGAATCAAATTTGTGCTCGTGCATTATGATTTTCCTTTTATAATTGATTTCTATATAACATTATACATATTAAATGAATTTTGTAAATACAGTAATGAACTTGACATATATAATGCCGTATGATAAGATTTTAATAGAAAAACTGAAAGGAGGATTTACAATGAAACGTATCTTTGCATTAATGTTGATTGCAATGATGCTTTTGTTAGCTTTGGCAGGCTGCGGCGAAGCCTATACCGAAGAAAGCTCGGCTGATAAGAGCGATACCACATCTATCGAAGCCTCCGAAAGGGAAACGACCTCGCAAAATGATGAGGCTTCCGGCATGGAAGAATCTTCCCTAACTGAAGAATCTTCACAATCCGAAGAATCTTCCCATACCGAAGAATCTTCCCAAGCAGATGAAAGCTCTCAAGCAGACGATGATTTGTCCCATAGCGGTTATGACGTTGAGGTGAAATTGCTTCAGTATACATGGGACGGCTGGGGAATTACAGGTAAGACTATCGGTGCCTGCGATGTTGCGTATAATATCATCGACGCCCTTAAAAATATAAAGGAAACGGGAGAAACCGAAGCGAAGATTTCAGATGATGTTCTTTCCGATGATGCAATCGGTCAAGGGGGCGATTATCCCGTTCTCCGCGGAACCATGTGGCTTGAATGTGAAGGCAAAATTTACCGCTTGTCCCCCGATATGACCAAAATCTCCCGTGTGGCAACCCATTTTGGAGAGGGGAAGGCTCTTGAAATCACCGAGGAGCTTAAATCCGACGTAAGTAACGCTTGGCATTATGCGCCCTATGATTATTATACGGCGACCTATAAGCAGGGCGACGAAGGAATCAGCCTTAACCGCGTTTTTTCGGCTTATTCGGCAGTTGAAATTGCTATAAAAGACATTTATATCGAAAATAGTGATGACGCCAATAACAAAATAACTCTTTCCATAATATCCAATGAGGATAAAGACCTTGTAATCAGGCTTTATAGTCAGCAAAGCGACGATAACCTTGCTACCGGCGGAGCCAAGGAGCTTTGCCTTGAGGGTGGCGTTTTGCAGGATGTGGAATTGAGCTTCGGCGGCTGGAAGGATACCCGATATTGGGTATATATCGAAGCCGACAACACAAAAATCGAAATTACAATCGAACCGTAAGGGCATAATATAAACCGCAGGAAAATTCTCCTGCGGTTTTGTTTTATCATCGAATACTTGATGTTTATCTCTAAACAAGTGATTTTTCCGCTTGAATGGTTATTGTTATTTGATTGTTGTGGCTATATAATATAGATAGAAGCTATACAGGAGGGCATATTTATGAACAATATGAATGAAATCATTGCGAAGCTGCGTAAAGATGCAGGCTTTACTCAAGAACAGCTTGCAACCATGATTGGTGTATCGGCGCAAACGGTTTCTAAATGGGAAACGGGAACCACAATGCCCGACATTATGCTTTTGCCGATTATTGCAGATATATTTAATACAGACATCGATTGCTTGTTCGGCAGAGAAAACAAAGGCAATCAACATCCTATTTCTCAAGACGATATATGTCAAGAAGCATATAATTCATTTTTCGAGTTGCTACCGAGAGTATGGGGCGGTGCAGAAACAGACGCAGAAATAAAATCAAAAGCGCAAGAAATTCGAGAATATATCAAAAGCCACTCGGACACACAAACTATGATTATAAGCAATAGTGAGGGAAACGGAGTATATGCCGATTGTAACATTGCTTTAACTCTCAATAGAGATAAAAATAAATTATCCTCGCTTTTTGAGGATGATGTGCCGTGGACTGTTTTAAAACGGTTTGCCGACGGTAACACAAGGGAGATTTACAAATTTATTATAGATAATGGCAAAAAATCATTCACCTCGTCATTTATATCGGCAAAATGCGGCATCGAGCTTTCGGCGGTGGAGCGCGCATTGAATCATCTTTTATGCATGAGCTTAATAAGCCGAAAGGATGTTGAGACAGGAGACGGCATAGTTTATATTTACAGCATTTGGGCAGCTCATAAATTGGTGCTGATTTATTCGATGCTCGCTCTCGCTTCCCGTTTGGGCAATTACGTTGAAAGCTATCGAGGATTTATGACATGACAGGAAGTATAACAGGTTGGGTTAAATTGCTTGTAATGCAATTCGCTTTCGGTAGGAGAATAAAGGGAGTTTGCAAGAAAAAAGGTTTTATACTGAAGAAAAACGGTGTTTTATGGTGGCTTGGTAAAAATAAGAGCGGACAATATAATTTTTCTGTAATATGCGGTAACGAAAGCTATTGTGTAAAGCTGATAGGCGTCCGAAGCAAACGTATTTTATTCGGTTTCATTAACGCGGAATCTTATGAAATTAAGGATTATACCTTTGCACTTCCCGTTTCTATGGATGGATTTGAATACGAAGTCAAGAAGAAAGAGCCGTATTGCTTTAAAATGGGAACAATACCCTGTATTGTGATGGTGCCTGACAGCGTAAAGGTAACCGTCAGAAGCCAAACGGTTCAAGCCAAAAGAATTGAGATTGGAAATTGCGATATGGCCCCCGAGGGAAAATTTTTCTATGGGGAAAGGTTTTTGGATATATTAAAGAAAAAATAGCGGTTAATAATTTGCAAATAAATAATAAGTAAATAGCCTTCAAACAGCATACCGCCGAGGAATAATATTTCCTCGGCGGTGTTTGTTTAATGTTCAAATAATTTTCCATTTAAATAGGGGAGAGAAATCCTTAAAGCACTTTTCGCAAATCCATTCCTGCTTGCTGATTTCAAGCCCAAAGGTATAATAACCGCTGTGCAAATCCTCGTCGTTTTCTCCAAAAACAAAATGTGCAGTGCTCGTGATCCCAAGGGCTATTCAAAGGGCGGTATTGCTGTACGTAACGCAGCTCTGCGTTCTTTAAATAATCCCAAGGTCTGTCTTTAATTCGCCAATCATTTTCAAATGCCATTATTCTACCTCCTTTAACCCGTTTTAATGTTATGCCTTCGCCTTGTTCCTTTTCGCTATTGCAATTTCGCGGATAGTGTCGCTTTCGTCATAAAGACATTCGTTAATTAATTCGTCTGTCAAAAGCTCTGCTATTGCCAAGGTTTCCACGGCGTTTTCGCGCTCGAACATTCCCGAATTCTCATAGGTATCAAGGCAGATGTCATAGGGCGCATCTGTTATTCCGTTCTTGGCAAGCTCCTGTAATATACACAAAACCGAGGTTTCGCTTTGGTTGTAATAATCTCTCAGCAAATCACCGTCGGAGGGCTGGAAATTTGGGATAACTGTACTTAATGCACGATTGCGAATAAGTCCAGAAAGAGATTCATCCCTAAAAACAGAAAGACAATATTCCTTTTCTTCTTTTCCCTTGATTTTGTCTAAAACAGCCATGGCTTGAGATGCCAATGTGCTCTCAAGTGAGGGCTTGGCTTTTTCCTCGGAATCAAGGCTTCTGTATTTTTCGATAACCTCAATAAGATATTTACTTTCCAAAGGAAATTCAGGGGCATTACATTCCTTTGGCTGAACAAAATAGGTAAATGCAGTATTGCTTCGTTCATCCTTTCCGCTGACGGCAATTTCGGCAAGCTCCTTAACAATTTCGGGGTCCGCCTTGCAGAAGTTGTCAAAAGCTTCTTCAAAATCAGCGCGGAAAAATTCCAGATAGTCCTCGGCTTTTTTAAATGTTCGGGGCGCAGGCTCTTGGTATTCATCCTCGGGAAAGACAATATTATATAATTCTTCCTTAAATTGATTATCCTTTAAAGCCTCTTTGAAAGTCTTTTTAATGGGTTCGTCCCCATTATGATGAAATTTAATATGATTAAAGGGATTTTGGGACATGGTTTTTTTAACCTCATAAACCCTTGCCGCATCTCTAATCAAATCCTTCAAACGTTCATCGTTACAACCGGATACCAAATCCACAGCCACGGTTGTGAAATAATATCTTAAAGCCAAATCGCGGTCGTCATTTTCATCCGATTGGATATATCGGTTAAATGCCATTTCGTATTCCTTCTCCACGAAGGCGACGATTTCCTCCCTTGGGGCATATTCCTGCAAAACTATCAGCATATTGATCGGCAACGGATTGTTTGTTTTGAGGATTTCAAAGAGAAGCTGGGTAAATTCCTTTTGGGTTTCCTTGGAGAAAAGGTTTTTT
>JAZSFY010000007.1:0-3152 GCA_045532415.1 Eubacteriales bacterium
GGCTCCTGCCTTTGCTGGCAGTCGGTTAACAAGGGCGTTTCGTTAAGTTACCTGTCCTCATCTCTCGAATCGGGGAACCGAGATGTACGTAATTATATCATTAGATACTGTTCCTCCCTCATAGTGTTGTAACCTTAAAAATATATTACCAAATGATGTATAAAAAGTCAATTGATTTATAATCTATTAATTCATTCTGTGTTGACAAAGTAAAGGGAAATATGGTAAAATATTTGTTGAAAGTGAGGGGTTAAAAATGAGCTCTGCTGATAAGGCTTTTATAAACACTTGTAAAGATATAATAGAAAACGGCACATGGGTAAAGGAAGAACCTATACGTGCCCGTTGGGACGATGGCGCACCTGCTTATACCAAAAAGCTTTTCGGTGTTGTTAACCGTTATGATTTATCTCAGGAATTTCCTCTTATAACTTTACGTCCCATTTCTCTTGAAAAGGCAATTGATGAAATTCTCTGGATTTGGCAGAAGAAATCTAATAATATCAAGGACCTTGGCTCTAAAATTTGGGATGCTTGGGCTGACGAGCAGGGAACTATCGGTAAGGCTTACGGCTATCAAATGGCTGTAAAGCATAAATACCGCGAAGGCGAATTTGACATGGTCGACCGTGTTCTTTTCGATTTAAAGAACAATCCCTCAAGCCGCCGTATAATGACAAATATGTATAATTTTGCCGACCTTTCGGAAATGGCTCTTTATCCCTGCGCTTATTCTATGACCTTTAATGTTGTTGACGGTAAGCTTTGTGCTATTCTCAATCAACGCTCTCAAGATATGCTTGCGGCAAATGCATGGAATGTTGCTCAATATGCGGCTTTGGTTATGATGCTTGCTCAGGCTTCGGGCTTGAAGGCAGGGGAATTGGTTCATGTTATTGCCGATGCTCATATTTATGACAGACATATTCCCATTGTTGAGGAGCTTATCAACCGTCAATCCTTTGATGCTCCCAAGGTTACTCTTGACCCGAACATAACCGATTTTTATGCTTTCACCCCCGAAAGCTTCACTGTTGAAAACTATGTTCACGGCGAAAAAATCGGGAAATTCCCTGTGGCTGTATAGCCGAAAAGAATCAAGGAGAAAATAATGAAGCTTGTTGTAGCGGTAGATAAAGAATGGGGCATCGGATATAATGGCAATCTTCTTGCCAATGTCCGTGCCGATTTACGTAATTTCCGTAATTTAACAAAGGATAATGTTGTTATTCTCGGTTCTAAAACTCTTTCTACATTTCCCGAAGGAAAAATACTTAAAAACCGTATAAACATAGTCCTATCTCGTAACCCTGATTTTGCTCCCGAAGGCGCAATAATGGCGCGTTCGATTGATGAATTGCTTGAAATTATCAAGGAATATGACAATGACAAAATTTTTGTTATAGGCGGCTCTCAGATATATTCCGCCCTTCTTCCTTATTGCGATACTGCCATTGTCACAAAGTTTGATAAATCCTTCCAAAAGGATGCATTTTTCCCTAATCTTGATGAGGATGATAATTGGGAATTAACAGAAATCGGCGAGGAGCAGACAACAAATCCCGAAACCGATACAGAAAAGGATATGACGTTCCGATTCTGTACATATAATAGAAAAAAGGTATAATATGGGCTGTGATTTAATAGTAAGACAAGGAAACAATAATGACAGCGCTTCTGTTTTAGAGCTTCTCCGGCTTATTGCAAAATTGCATAAGGAGGGAAGACCTGATGTTTTCGCAAACCTGGAAAGCAAATATAACTATGATGAGGTTTTTGCAAGGCTTTCCAAGGAAGAAAACGGTGTTTTCGTGGCAGAACAGAATAACGCTGTTGTTGGCTATATATTTTGTGATATTATTAAAGAAGGAGATGGTAACACACTTTATATCGACGATTTATGCGTTTCCCCTGATGCCCGAAGAATGGGCGTCGGCAGAGAATTAATGGACTTTGCCGCAAATTATGGCAAGGAAAAGAAATGCCGCTTTCTAATGTTGAACGTTTGGGAATTTAACCAAAACGCTCTGGATTTTTATGAGAATTATGGGTTTAAAACCCGTTCACGTCATCTCGAAATGCCATTATGAAAATTTATCCATTAGGAGGAAAAACCATTGAACATAATGCGCTTCCTAACACCTAAAAGCAATGTATCTTTCCTTGAATCTACCGCTACTGTGCGTAACGGATTTGAGAAAATGACATATCATAAATTTCGCGCTATTCCCGTTATTTCTCCCGACGGTGTTTATGTAGGTACCGTTACCGAGGGGGACCTTCTACGCAGTATGCTGTCCAATGGCGGGAATAATATGCATGAGCATGAAAAGGTTTGCATCAAGGACGTTATACGCCCCGATTGGAACCTTCCTGTCAGTGTTACCTGCACAATGGACCAGCTTTTCAACCGTATTGTTGAGCAGAATTTTGTGCCCGTTGTTGACGACAGAGGAGTATTTATCGGTATTGTTACAAGAAAAGCCGTTTTAACATTCCTTTGCGATGCTTATGAAAAATCACTTGTAAAATAACTTCCAAAGAAAAAAGTGCTTCAATCGAAGCACTTTTTCTTTTGGTGATAAATTATGGTATAAAACCTTAATCGTCTATTTCGCTTGCAAATTGAATAACGGTTCCGTCTAAAGCGTTAATATCATATTCGTATTCGGTATCACCGCATTCAAACTCGATTTCGTATTTGAAAACGCCTCTGCCTTTTTCCAATTCAATTTCAACATTAGATACATCCTCGGCATTAATGCCTGCGTGAGCATAAGCGGCATTTAATGCGGATTCTTCACTGATAAATTCATTGTCGGAGGGACGAGAATAATCGGGAGCGTCACAGCTTTCGGCTTCCTTATCGAAATTGATTATTTCGCCTGTTACAGCATCAATATCATAATCATATTCGGTGTAACCGCTTACGAATTCGATTTCATATTCCTTTTTGCCGTGCTTTCTGTCAAGATGGATATGAAGCTTTTCGACTGTGCTTTCGTCAACACCCGAATGCTGCAAAGCAATATTATATGCATCCTTTTCCGAAATTAAAGTGCTATCTTCAATAGGAGGCTTGCTATCTTCAACGGGAGGCTTGCTATCTTCAACGGGAGGCTTGCTATCTTCAACGGGAGGCTTGCTATCTT
>JAZSFY010000314.1:0-1510 GCA_045532415.1 Eubacteriales bacterium
TGTAAAATGTAGACACAAAAGAAAGAGAGGTTTTAATTATGAAAAAGACAAACAATATTACAGAATTGGTATTTATCCTTGACAGAAGCGGCTCTATGTCGGGCTTGGAGGCAGACACAATCGGCGGATTCAATTCCATGATAGAAAAGCAAAGACGTCAGGAGGGTGAATGCTTTGTTTCCACAGTTCTTTTCGACCATGAATCCTTTGTTCTCCACGACCGTATTCCCTTGGAATCTGTTCCCAAGATGACCGAAAATGATTATACCGTAAGAGGCTGTACAGCCTTGATAGATGCAATCGGAATGGCAATCAAGCATATCGGAAATATCCATAAATATGCGCGCCCCGAGGATGTTCCTCAGAATACTATGTTTGTTATAACAACCGACGGTCAGGAAAACGCAAGCCGTGTTTATTCAAGCGATAAGGTCAAGAAAATGATTGAAAAGCAAAAGACAAAATACGGCTGGGAATTTCTTTTCATCGGCGCAAACATAGATGCTGTTGAAACCGCCGCAAGCTTTGGTATCTCCCGTGACAGAGCAGTAAACTATAACGCCGACAGCAAGGGTACCCGTGTTCTTTATGAAGCTGTTTCGGATGCTGTTTGCAGTATGCGTTCCAGCCGTCCTTTATCCTCTGAATGGAGCAAGGATATCCAAGAGGACCACGAAAAGCGCAGAAAGAGATAATTATGTTGAAATATCTGTCCTTGTGTGGTAAAATAGGAAAAACATTTACCGCACAAGGAAGATTAAATGAATTTTGAAATTGTAATTCTCGATTTTATAAGAGAAAACCTAAGCCACCCATTTATGGATGGAATTATGAAGGGAATAACCTTTTTAGGTAACGCAGGCTGGTTTTGGATATGCTTGGGTGTTGTCCTTTCGGTTATACCAAAAACACGAAAAATCGGCTTGACGGTTTGTCTGGCATTGGTTATCAACCTTGTTGTTTGCAATCTTACCCTCAAGCCCTTGATAGGACGTATGCGCCCCTTTGATTTAAAGGAGGGAATCGACCTGCTGATTTCCAAGCCTACCGATTTTTCCTTCCCCTCGGGGCATACTTCGGCGTCCTTCGCTTCCGCAGTTGCCGTTTTTATGTATAATAAAAAATACGGCAGTATGGCTTTGGTTCTTGCATTTTTAATAGCCTTTTCACGTCTTTATCTCTATGTTCATTTTCCCACAGATGTTCTCGGCGGAATAATAATCGGTTCTCTTTGCGGAATCTGTGCTTATTTTCTTGTGAAGCTTGGAAGTCGAAAAATCAACCTTTGAGTTCAACCGTAAGTTTATTGACATTTTTATCAGAGTATGATAAAATTGCCTCGTGAATAGGGGACGGCACCCATAAGAAAAAACGGAATTCACGGTTTTGCAAATTCAATTACAAAGGGGAAGACACCCATGGCAAAAAACATTATTGTTGTTGATGAGCAGGGCAATGAATATGAAGCGACCTATCCCAAAAGGGCAAAGGGTCTTGTAAAAAACGGCAG
>JAZSFY010000238.1:0-3322 GCA_045532415.1 Eubacteriales bacterium
ATATAATGTAATGTGTAGAAAGAAATTTATAAGGAGAAAACTCCGTGATTTTACAGCTTGAACAGGCAAAGCTTTCTCTTGGCGAGCTTGCCGAAGGTATAAAGGATCTTGGCGATTCTATCGGCTTTGAATCTCTTCAAAAAGAGGTTGAAGACCTTGAAAATAAAACAGCAGAGCAGGGCTTTTGGGACAAGCCTCAGGAATCTCAGGCGGTCCTTAAGCAATTGAAATATAAGAAAGGTACGTTGGAGCGTTATCTTTCTTTAAAAAGAAGCTTTGCTGATATCGAAACCTTAATAGAGCTTTCTATTGAGGAGGATGACGACAGCGTTGTTGATGACGTTTTGGCAGACCTTGAATCTGTCAAAAAAGAATATGAAAAGCAAAAGATTGAAATTCTCCTTTCGGGTGAATATGACGGCAGCAATGCTATTATTTCAATCCATCCCGGCGCAGGCGGAACCGAGGCGCAGGATTGGGCGCAGATGCTTTACAGAATGTATCAGCAATATGCAGCCAAGCATGGCTTTAAATTAAAGGTCCTTGATTACCATGACGGTGACGAAGCAGGTATCAAATGCGTTTCCTTCCTTGTTGAGGGTGACAGCGCTTATGGCTATTTAAAGAGCGAATCGGGTGTTCACAGATTGGTTCGTGTTTCTCCCTTCGACTCCAGCGGACGTAGACATACATCTTTTGCTTCTGTTGAGGTGTTGCCCGAATTTAACGATGAAATTTCTATTGAAATTAACGAAGCGGATTTGAAGATTGATGCCCACAGAGCCAGCGGCGCAGGCGGTCAGCACGTTAACAAGACCGACTCTGCTATCCGTATTACACATATTCCCACAGGTATCGTTGTCGGCTGTCAAACCGAGCGAAGCCAGGTTCAAAACCGTGAAACCGCAATGAGAATGCTCAAAAGTAAGCTCCTTGAAATCAAGGAAAGAGAGCATCTCGAAAAAATCGAGGACATCACAGGCACAAAAATGAATATCGAATGGGGAAGCCAGATTCGTTCATACGTATTCATGCCCTATACCTTGGTTAAGGATAATAGAACCAATTGCGAAACCGGTAACATTCAGGCTGTCATGGACGGCGACCTTGACGATTTCATTAATGAATATCTGAAAATGATTTCACAAAATAAACAATTTTAAGCGGAGGTAAATCTCATGAAAAAACTTAGACCTATCTTAGCAATCTCTCTCCTTATCCAGTCCGTTACTTTTCTTATTCTTTCTCTTGTAAACGTTGAAAAGAATAAGAACAAATCCATTGCATACGGCATTTTCTCCGCAATCGGCGGCGCTGCAGGCACAGGCTTGCTTATATACGAAATTAAGGAACGTAAGAAGAACGCTTTCGTTGACGACGATTTCGATGCAGAAGACTATTTCGATGAAATCCTTGATGGTATCGACGATGTTGAAATCATTGACGAGGATGATATCGATTGCGCTTTCGAAGCAGAACAGGCTGACGCTGAATAATTAAAAGTTCATAATTTTTTAACAAGAGAATCGGTAATTTGCCGATTCTCTTGTGCTAGAATTAGATGACAGGATATTTCAAAAAAGAAAGGATGATAACAATGGCAAGCAAGGGTGCCCTTTCTGTTGATACAGAGCATTTGTTTCCCATAATCAAAAAATGGCTTTATTCCGAAAAGGATATTTTTATACGCGAGGTGGCTTCAAACGCCTGCGATGCTATTACCAAGCATAAAAGATTAATTTCCTTGGGCGAAGCCGAGGATGATAACACAAATTACCGTATTACCTTTAAGGTAAACAAGGATGAACGTACCATAACCGTAACAGATAACGGTATCGGTATGGATGCCGACGAGGTTGAAAAGTATATCAATAATATCGCTCTTTCGGGTGCAGTTGAATTTATTTCAAAATACGAGGGCGAAAATAACAGCGGTATTATCGGTCATTTCGGCTTGGGCTTCTATTCTATGTTTATAGTTGCCGAAAAGGTTGAAATGTTTACAAGCTCATTCAAGGGCGGAGAAGGGGTTCATTGGGTTTGCGACAGCGACGGAAGCTTTGAAAGCGAGCCCTGCAAGAGAGAATCCCACGGTACCGAAATAATCATGCACGTTGCCGATGACGAGCTTGCGTATCTTGATAACCAAAAGCTCAAATCTATTTTGGAAAGATATTGCGCTTTCATGCCTTACGATATAGCTCTCATTGAGGATGATAAGGAAACCGTTATAAACGAAACCTATCCTCTTTGGCAGCGCAGCCCCTCTGAGGTTACCGACGAGGAATATAATGCATTCTATAAAAAGGTTTTCGGTGATTATGAGGATCCCTTGTTTAAGGTTCATATTGTTGCTGATTATCCCTTGAACTTTAAGGGCGTGTTGTTTATTCCCCGAAGAAAAAGCAATTTCGATTCTCAGGAAAGCGAAATGAGGCTTTTCTATAATTCTGTTTTTGTGGCAGACAATATCAAGGAAGCCTGCCCCGACTTTCTTGTAAATTTCAAGGGTGTTCTCGATTGCCCCGAGCTTCCTCTTAATGTTTCTCGAAGCTATCTCCAAAACGATGCCTATGTTCGCAAAATAGCTCAGCATATTTCAAAAAAGGTTGCCGATAAGTTTAATGCTCTTTTCAATAACGACAGAGAAGTATTGGAAAAGAATTGGCATGATATGAAGGTTTATTTTGAATATGCCGCAATGAGAGATGAAAAATTCGGCGACAGAGTTCGTAATAATATCATCTTTGAAAAGGCAAGCGGAGGATATACCACCGTTTCGGAATACCTTGACCAAAAGGACGAGGGTGAGGTTTATTATACAACCGATAAGGAAGGTCAAAGCTATTATCTCGGTCTTTTCCAGGAAAAGGGAAAAGAGGTTTTGGTGTTCGACAGCCTTATCGACAGCAATTTTGCTCAATACCTAGAAAGCAAGAATGATAAAATCAAATTCCGCAGAATCGACTCCGGCTTTGAGGAGAATAAGGCAGATGAAAGCGAAAAGCTGAAGGATATATTTAAAAAATCCATCGGCATCGAAAATATGGAAATCAATTTCGTTGCCCTCGGCGAGGATGGCGCAGCTGCGTTGATTGCTCTCCCCGAGGAGGGAAGACGCTTTGCCGAAATGATGAAGATGTATGCAATGAACGGCGGAAATACCGATTTCAATATGCCCAACAGTCAGGCGCTTTCGGTAAACTGCGATAACCCTCTTATTAAAAAGCTTGAAGCTATGGAAGCTGACAGCCAAAACGCTCTTGACCTTGCTAAGCATATCTATCTTTCTGCTGTTATATTATCCCGTACTCTTACAGCA
>JAZSFY010000287.1:0-1664 GCA_045532415.1 Eubacteriales bacterium
GGTATAATTACGTCATAATCCACACCGCCGCCGGCAAGCTTGGCATAAAGGCTCTCGTTAGAATCGTAATTATCATACACGACCTTAATACCGGTAAGCTTTTCAAACTCTTCGTTAACGTCGATAGTGCCGTCAGAGCCGTCGGAAATATAATATCCCCAATTATATACGCTGAGTTCAACACCTTCGAATTTGGAATAATCAATATTCAAGGTGTCCTCATCATATTCAATTTCAATAAATTCATATGCTTCGCCGCAACCCGAAAAGGCGGTTAACGAAACAATTGCAATTAACAGAAAGGAAAAAAACCTTTTCAATTTTTGATCCCCTTTTTTTCTTTTTGTTTAGGTCGGGAATTTTTATCCTTACCGACAAAATTAATAAGGATAAGCATAACCAATACCGCAACAATAATAACCGTATTAGCGGCGTAGAGCGTAGGACGAACACCCTTCTTTACCGCAGAATAAATATAGATCGGCAAGGTTTCGAAACCCGTACCTTTAACAAAATAGCTGATAACGAAATCGTCCAGGGATAAGGTGAAAGCCATCATCATACCGGAAATAACGCCGGGCAGAATACAGGGCAATTCAACCTTATAAAAAGACATAAAGGGCGTACAGCCAAGGTCCATAGCCGCTTCCGGCAAATGCCTGTCCATTTGCTTGATCTTAGGCAAGATAGAAAGTATTACGTAAGGCAAGCTAAATGTAACGTGGGCAATAAGCATCGTCCAGAAATTAAGCGACGATTGCATTCCGATGAGTGCGCCGGTAAAAACGAACAATAGCATCATCGAAACACCGGTAACGATATCAGGGTTCATCATAGGAATATTAGTTACCGAAAGCAAGCTTTTTCTTAAATACTTGCTTCTCATACGGCTGATTCCAACAGCCGCGGCAGTGCCGAGAACTCCCGATATAGCCGCAGTAGCAACCGCAAGGATCAATGTGTTTTTAAACGCATCGATAACCTTTGAGTTATTAAAAGCTTCTTTATAAAACCTGAACGAAAAGCCCGTAAATTCGCTCAAACTGTTACTGGAATTGAACGAAAAGACGATCATTACTATAACGGGAGCATACAAAAGAAGGAAGATGAAAATTGTATAGAATTTTGACAAGGTTTTCAAAGTATCATACCTCCGTCTTCTTCATCGTCGGAAAACTTATTAATTACGGCAATGGAAAGCATGATGATTATCATCAAAATAAACGAGATAGCACTACCGAAATTCCAGTTTTCGCTGTTAAGGAATGAATCCTCAATGACCTCGCCGATAAGACGGTTATCCGTACCGCCGAGCTTTTTTGAAATATAGAAGGTACTGATCGCAGGTACAAATACCATAGTAATTCCGGAAACGATACCGCTTTTTGAAAGAGGCAATATCACCTTCAAAATTACTTGGAATTTATTACATCCAAGGTCCTGAGATGCTTCAATAACGTTCTTATCAAGCTTGGAAATGACCGTATAAATGGGCAACACCATAAAGGGCAAATAGTTATAAACCATGCCCAAAATAACAGCAAAAGGAGTATTGATCATATGAATTGGGTCATCCAACAATCCCAAAGCGGTGTTAATAACGCCCGTATCTTCAATAAGATTGCCTAAAGAATAGGTTCTGATTACGAGGTTTGTCCACATCG
>JAZSFY010000083.1:0-2270 GCA_045532415.1 Eubacteriales bacterium
GCTTCTCTTTAAGGACGAGGAAGAAAACGAGCATGACGAAATTTTCTATGACGAGCTTGAATATGTTTACGATACCAAGCATGCGATTTATCTTTATATAGAAAAACGCTCGGTTCTTATAATCCCCAAGCGTAATCTTAATATGTCGCCTGCCGAGGCAAGAGAATTTCTTAAAAAATATATCCCTGCTCAAAAGCTTGTTATATGTGTTTGACATTCATTGATAAGGCTGTCGATGTCATTTGTGTCCCCGTGTGTGGCGATGATACCAAGCCTTCTCTTTGAAGCGGCATTCATGATTTTTTTGCAGTATTCCGAAAATTCGGGAGAATCACTTCTTTCCTTTCCAAGATAAAGGTCGGTAAAGGTGTATTCGCTTGATTTTTCGGAGTATTTTGCTTTTATAACGGTATAAGGCTTTCCGCTGTCGATAACAAATTTTTCTTGAATTATTTCAAATCCGTTGTCCCAAAGAGCCCTTCGCAATTCCTCCTGAGCAGACATAGGCTGTAAAACCAAAAGACATTTTCTTGCGGCTTTGCTTCTTAAAACCGCCTTGGCAATCAATTCGCCTCCCATTCCGCAAATAGCGGCAGAGGTAATCTCTCTTTGGTCAAAGCTGTCAAACCCGTCGGAAAGAATAAATTCAAGGTCTATTCCTTGCTTTTCTGCGTTTTCTTTGCCCTTTTCAAGGGGAAGAATATTAATGTCTGCAGCAATGGCATTTTGTGCAAATCCCCGCTTTATTGCCTCAATGGGCAAAAAGGCATGGTCGCTTCCGATGTCTGCAAAAAGAAGATTGTTTTCTGTTTGGGAAATAAATTCCAATGCGGCTTCTAATCTTGAACCCAAATTCATATATGTAACTCCTTGCCGTAATTCGGAGCCTGATGCTCCGAATAGCTTAATCTCAATTTAATCGCAGGACATGGCTTTAAACGCCTTTTTTGCCTTGCATTTTAACCGTTCTGCACAACAGCAATGGCTGACCATGCATTTTGCCGCCGCCATTCCTGCCAATGCGAACATAGCTGTAACCGTAACATAGGTGCACATTTTGTGTGCCGCCACCATCTTTTTCATGCTCATCATAATAAATTTCACCTCAAAACCTATTATGCGGCATAATTACGAAAGTTATACTAGCATATAAAACACTTTATTTCAACCTTTTTTTCAAAAAGTGTTGACAAATCGCATCTTGAATTATATAATAAGTGGTGCGTTTTTATGCGAGTTATTCGGAAAGGAGTTTTTGAATGCTTGATTTAAAAAAGCTTCTCGACGGAAGTGTTCCCTCGATAGAATTTAATGTTTCTCTTGACGATTGCGAGTTTGTTGACGATTCTGTTTCAGGCTCTGTAAAAGCAAAGGGAATTATTACAAATCATTCGGGCGTTGTCCTTTTGTCGGGTGAGATTCTTCCCCACCTGTCCGTTTCCTGCGGACGCTGCGGAAAGGAATTCAACTATTCTGCTCCGATCCCTCTCCAAGCGAAAATCACAGATAAATTGGCAAACGAGGATGAGGACGAATTTCTTCTTATGACAGATAATACTGTTGACGAAGAAGCATTAGTCCGCGATTCTCTTATATTAGAGCTTCCTTCGCGCTTTCTTTGCCGTGAGGATTGTAAAGGTCTTTGCGAAATATGCGGAAGCGATTTAAACGTTGCTCAATGTAATTGCCAAACCAAAGAGCGTGATTCCCGCTGGGATGTGCTGAAGGATTATTTCAGCGAATAATTTTCGAAATAAATAAAAATATATAACTTAATCTAAGGAGGATTTCACGATGGCTGTACCTAAGAGAAAAGTATCCAAAGCAAGAAGAGATAAGAGACGTTCTGCTGTTTGGAAGCTCGACCTTCCCGGAATGACCAAATGCCCCAAGTGCGGAGAGTTCATTCTCTCTCACCGTGTTTGCAAAAACTGCGGTAGCTACGGCGGAAAAGTAGTTCTTCAGGTCAAGGATAAAGACTAAGCGAATTAGCGTGTTGCGTTTTCTCTGCAACACGCTTTTTTGTAATTATGGTGATTTTATGGTAAAAATAATTTCTGTGGAAAAAAATTCATATTCCGAAAAATGCGGTATATTACCCAATGATAACCTTGTTTCGGTAAATAGAAATAAGATAAACGACGTTTTGGATTACCGCTTTTATATAATGGATTCAAAATTGAATTTAATAATCGAACGTAATGGGGAATTGCTTGAATTTGTTATTAAAAAGCCCGAATATTCAGATATCGGACTTGAATTTTCAAGCT
>JAZSFY010000305.1:0-3430 GCA_045532415.1 Eubacteriales bacterium
TCTATTTCGCCTTTTTCAAAAACAACAATTTTCGATGCATTACGCAATGTAGAAAGGCGGTGGGCGATTGCAACGGTGGTTCTGCCTCCCGCAAGCTTTGCAATAGCCTCTTGAATCTGCTTTTCGGTTTCGGTATCAAGAGAGCTTGTTGCTTCGTCAAGAATAAGTATCTTGGGGTTCCTTAAAATTGCTCTTGCAATGGCGATTCTCTGTCTTTCGCCGCCCGATAAGGTTCCGCCGCGGTCGCCTACATAGGTATTATATCCGTCTGGCTGCTTCATTATAAATTCATGAGCATTTGCAAGCTTTGCCGCACGGATTACCTCGTCACGGGTTGCCCCCGGCTTGGCATAGGCAATATTTGAATAAATGGTTCCGCTGAAAAGGAATGTTTCCTGAAGGACAACGCCGATTTGAGAACGGTAGGAATGCTGATCCAACGAGCGCAATTCCTTTCCGTCAACGGTCAAGGAGCCGTCGGTTACATCATACAAGCGGAGAATAAGGTTTGCCGCCGTGGTTTTGCCCACACCGCTTCGTCCTACAAATCCAACCATTTCGCCCTTGTTAATTTCAAGGTTGATGTTCTTCAAAACAGGCTCGCCGTCGTTATATCCGAAGGATGCATTTTGGAATTTAATGTTGCCCTCAAGGGATTCGATTTCCTCGCCTCCAAGCGCCATTTCGCTTTTTTCGTCCAAAAGCTCGATGATTTTCGAAAGTGAGGTCGAGGCTCTCGCTATTCTGCGGGGAACCGAAGCCATCCAACGGATAGGCTCATAAACCAAAGCAACATAGGCGAGAAATTGAGTAAGGTCGCCTAATGTGAAATTCGCCATTCCCGAGGTTATAATCGAAGGGTCGCCTACAAGCTCGCTTCCCAAAAAGAACAGCGCCGCATATTCGCCGATACCCAAAAGAAAACCGCCGAAGGGTATGGTCATATTCCAGGTTAATTCGTTTTTCTTGCTTATTTCGGCAATCCTCTTTGCCGCATTGTCGAATTTTTCCTCCTCGCGCTTTTCGGTGCCATAGGTTTTAACAACTCGCATACCCGAAAAAACGTCGTGCATTAAGGTGCCTGCATCGGTTTCAACCTGCCATTGACGGTGATACAGCTTTCGGGTGAACCTCTGCAAAACCATAAACATAAGAACAAGGAGAGGAACAGGAATTATTACCATAACAGTAAGCTTCCAATTTATGGTAAAAAGCATTATTGTAACGCCTAAAAGGATTGCGCCCTGCTGAAGCAGATTGGGAATAAGCCAGGTTATAAAATCGCGCAATTCCTGAGTATCGCTTGTAACTCTTTGAATCAATTCACCTGCGCTTCGCTTACTTAATCCCGAAAGAGATAGCTCTTGAATCTTTGTATAAACGTCCTCTCTCAGCTTAATAAGAATATTTTTTGCCGATTCGGCAACAAAAATTCTTCTAAACATCATCGCCACGGTAGACAAAAGCCCCAACGACGCCATTAAGGCTACCAAAAGGAGGAATCCATGCTTATCCTCGGGTATGGGCGAAGCGTTGATATAATCGTTTATGATTGATTTGTTTATTATCGGGCTTACAACGCTTATTAAGGCAATAGCGCACAATGCCGCTGTTGCACCCAAAAGCTTTTTCATTTCGGGCTTTGCATAGGGCAAAAGCCTTGCAAAAAGATGACGCTTGTCGATACATCTTTCACAGCTTGTTCTGCCTTTTGGAAAGGGCTTTCCGCATTTTGGGCAACGGGCAACCTTAGGGAGAATTAATTCCTCGCCCTTCCGCGCCGCCTCCAATCGTCTTACGGCGTTACGGAAAACCTCGCTTTGGCGCATTTCGCCTCGGCAAAGCTCAAAATCGCCGTTGTCATTTGAGGATTCGATAGAAGCACAGCCCCAATTTTGAACATAGCGTATTTCTCCAAGGTCATCAAGAGAAATCCAACGCTCGGTTGCATCAATTCCGTCAAGAAAGCAAAGCCTTCCGTCTACCAAAGCGCAGGCACCCTTTATGGGAGAATTATCAAAGGCAAGGTCATAATTAAAAATATGAAATTTTCGGTCATTCCCTATCCTTTTTTTAATTTCTTCATTAATTTGAAGAAATGGATCGGGCTTTTTCTTTTTTCTGAAAATCATATTCATCACAAATAAAGTTCGATTTTTTTATAGCTCTTTCTGTCAAGCTTTTCAACATCCTCAATACGGTAACGGTTGCCGTCAACATCGGTTATTATAAGCATTCTGTCGCCTACCTTTGCAATATTGCGGTAGGTATCATGAGTAGAAAAGGTCAATTCCCCTCTGTCGGTTTCAACTGTCCAGAAGGTAAAATCCAATTTGTCCTTTAGCTGAGTTATCCTGCTTACGGTAGGACAAAGATATTTTCGGTCAAGCTCTTTTCTGATGATGCCTTGGGCTTCGTCATTAAGGTCGGCAAGCCTTAATATCATGCCATATTCTCTGCCGTCCTTATCAAGCACCGAGATATATTCATCGGGGGATTCAAAGGGAAAGCAACGGTGGAAATAAACTCTGCCAAAATCCTGCTTTACAGGAGTTTTGTCTACCTCCGCCTCCAAATCGTCACCACGCTTGGGCAAAACCGCCTCCATTCCGGGAAAGCCGTTTTTGGTGTTATAAAAGCGGGCGTTGGAATCGGTTAAATATATAATTTCTGCAAAATCAAGATAATTTTCATTTTGGTTCATATCATTCACCTATGCCTACTGTTTTCAATGCCTCTGCCTGAAGCTTATAAAGCTTATAGTAAACACCCTTTTGCTTCAAAAGCTCCTGAGAGGTTCCGCTTTCGGCAACACGTCCGTTTTCGATTGCAATAAGATTGTCTGCATTACGCAAGGTCGAAAGACGGTGGGCTATAATAACCGTTGTACGGTTTTTGGTCAAGCGGTCAAGTGCCGCCTGAATATTTCTTTCTGTTTGAGTATCCATTGCCGCCGTTGCTTCATCCAAAATAAGTATTTTTGGGTCGCGGAGCAACGCTCTTGCAATAGAAATACGCTGTCTTTCACCGCCCGAAAGCTCCTTTTTGCCAAAGCCTATTTCGGTATTATAGCCGTCGGGATATTTTACAATAAAGTCATGGGCAGACGCCGCCTTTGCCGCGGCAATAACCTGCTCCTTGGTCGCATCGGGACGTGCATAGCGTATATTATCGAGAATGCTTCCTCTGAAAAGATAGGTTTCCTGAGAAACAATCGCCACATTCTCTCTTAAATAATCAAAGGGAAGCTCCTTTATATTAACGCCGTCTATATAAACTCCACCCTGCTTAACATCGTAAAGCCTTGTTAAAAGGTTGGCAAGGGTACTTTTGCCTGCACCTGTCTGACCTACAATACCCAAGGTTTTGCCTGCAGGGATAGAAAAGCTTACGTCATCGATAACCTTGCGGTTTTCCACATAAGAGAAGG